>JAGGRW010000086.1 GCA_021159385.1 Methanosarcinales archaeon | reverse complement strand
TATTACGAGGATATATGTGATCGATGTGGAAATGTTGGTCAAATTTTAACCAAGGATAAAGTAAAGCCAATATGGTATACGTATTTGAGCTTCCATACTGTATATCTAAAAGGCCATCTACTTGATCTTCATCAAAAGCCATAGATTTCGTGGTTCCTCTTAGAGCTTCGTAAATTTCGCTTTCTGGAAAGTGATTATTACTTACAAAAATTACTTGCCGAATCTTTGTTAAGACATTGTCAGATTGGCCACCTAATGTTTGTTTGAGTAAAGCTCTCATTAACCATCTCTGCATTTTTCCCCGATCTTCAGCAAAGGAAGGTGATGAAATTAATTCAGTTGGATTGCCTTGTTTTAGAATGTAGTAGGCAAGTGGTATAACAGCATTATTTGAAACAAGTGTGTCTCTGTTGTATCCCCAAGTTTCAAGAAGACGGACAGTTAATGCAAGTGCTGCTTTAATTTCTGCCCATTGCTCTTCTATTTTTTGCATATTATCCTTTTTGAAGTTGTCGATTTTAAATACTACGGATTTAATATCTGATAGTACTAGGCAGGATTTTAAAATAAAATTCTTGTTGAAATTGAACGACTCAGTACGATTATTCAAATCATCAACTAATGTGTATATTTCTTCACGGGCATCAAAGGTTTTCCATTGGGCTGTGGCGATTGAAAGAAGCATATCAGAGTAACTCAACTCCGTACCACCAGAATTAACTCTTATAAATATATTCAGGACTTTATCCAAATTTTGTTCCTCTTCTAGATAATAGTTAATCACCCCGCTATCAACAATGACTTTCCAGAGTTTAACTAATGTCTTAGATGGATGTTCAAGATCTGCACCAACCAGATCACGTTTATTGCAAAATTGGAAAACGTCATATACTTCATTGAATCGAAGGATATCCCCCACTGGGAACCAGAAGTTATTCTCATCATTTTTTATCTTATCTGCGGCCATCATTTTAAACGAATATGCCATCTCTTGTTCCTCATTTGGTTTGGCCAGGAGATTGAGATGTAATGTCCGCTTGGGAAAGGCATGATCACTATTCCAGCGATAATAGGGCAATTTACTGGCATAATAGCCCTTCAGACCAATGTTTAAAGCCGTCAAACGCTGTTGACCATCGAGAACGGCAGTCTTTGATTGTTCACCCGTTAGATAAATGGGTTCGTTGTGACTATGATCGCGTTGATGGTACCTGTCCATAAATCGATAAAATTGAAAATCTGACAATTTATCCGGTTGAATCTGCCAAAATAAAAATGAACCAATTGGATACCCCCTCATAAGCGAATCAAACATATTTTCAATTTGCTTATCTGACCAAACGAATTCTCTTTGAATGGCTGGAAGGATGTATTGATTTGATTGAATATTCTCTATAGCTTTAGCAATCGTGATTGGTGTCTCAAAATGCATATTTTCCCTCTTGCATATTTGTTAATTGGTTAGTTAAATCTTTTGATTGTAATGGACTTTGAAGTTTGGGATAAGAATATTCAAACCGCTACCTCCCCGTTCATCAGGCGCGGCAGGAGGAGGTCGCGGGCTTGGGTGAGTTGTTGGCTGTGTAGTGCCAGATTCCGCAACTGACCGCAGATAGGCTTCACGGCATCATCGAACAAGTCCAACAGAGTTTCGGAAGGACATTTGAACTCCGATTTGAGGAGAAACTTCCAATCAGCTCTTGGCATCTTCGAGCCTTCTCGAACCGTCTTTGATGCCAAAGCAACGAACTCATCACTTGAGAGCAAGAACAGAACGTAATGATAGAGGTGACTGTCTGTTGGCCGAATCACTATCGCATCTGACGAGGCGATACCGTCGACGAGAGTGAATCCAACTTTGTGGAAGTATGGCCGAATCTTTCCGAACAGGATGTCACCTTCAGCGAACTTGAACTTGTTACTGTTAACTTCGCTGGACATTCCCCAGTCGTTCAACGTGATAGAGCGCATTGGAATGTGCTCTAGTCCGATGTATGCAGTGTCAGGTGCCAGATCCTTCGGATTGGCTGACTCGCGGACATCCGTGCAGAGTTCGGATAGCGGCACCTTCTCCCACCCCTCCGGCACGCCATCGGTGATGGTGACGTGTTCGTGACCGGGGAAGCGGAGGTGGACGAACCACTCCCTGTAGAGCAGCCGCGCCGCCTGCTCCAGCAACTGAATCCGCCGCCGGTTGTTCTCGATCAGGTCGTCGTAGGCGGAGAGGATGGAGGCGATGCGGCGTTGCTCAGAGACAGGAGGAACGTGGACTTTGAGTTTCTTGAGATCATTGCCTCTGATTCCCGCCTGAACTCCTTGAGTGACTATTGATCGGATACGGCATATCGGGGACTTGAAGTAGTAGTGGAAGAAAGCTGGGTCAGCGATTTCTCGCTTCAGACGGACGCGAATAATGTGTGACTCAAATGTCGTTGGCTCATCAGCCTTCGTTACGAGTGAACACTTCCCAGCTCCTGCCAAGACGAGTGACTGTCTTGCGAAAAGAAGATCACCGGGTTCGACCCGCATGGTTGAGAGTTCTTTGTCATTCATGGGAACAAGCTCCATATCGATGTCGCCGATGCGATCATTGGCAAAGAGTTCGCCCATGTTTATCATCTTGTGACCACTGCCGCGGACTCGAGTAGGCCGGGTGAGCCCGTTCTTGGAGGGCGATGCGTAGAGTTTCTCAAACTCGATCTCACTCCAGTTCATACCCCCACCACCAAGTTCTTGTTGATGATCGCCGCCAACCTGAACACCTCAGCGTTGCGACATTCCAGCGCGGCGAGGATATCATAAATCATAATGCATCCCCCTCATCATCCAGCATTAATTCGGCTTCGATCTCCTCAATGGTGGGCAGGCTCCCTTTGAGGTCATCGGGAAGGGTTTCAGTCAGGCGGGTTTCCCATTGTGCAACGCCCATTGGACTGTTGAACCCGCGCAAGGCATATTCCGCAACGAGCTGGTCTTTGCTCCTGCAAAGCAGAAGCCCGATAGTCGGCAGGTCATCCGGGTGGCGCATCAGGTCATCCACAGCAGAAAGATAGAGGTTGAGTTGTCCGACGAAGCCCGGGTCGAAGGGTACGGCTTTGAGTTCAACCACAACATAGCAGCGCAGCGTAAGGTGGTAAAACAATAGATCGAGATAAAAATCGCTATCGCCAACTTCGAGCAATACCTGCCTGCCGACAAACGCAAATCCTGCCCCCAGTTCCAGCAAAAACCGCTGAATGTGGTCCATCAGCCCCTGCTCAACCTCCCGTTCCTTGCGAGGATCCGCCGTTCCAAGGAAATCGAACAGATAAGGGTCTTTGAATACTTGCGCCGCCATATCCGATTCGGCAGGAGGAAGTGACAGGTCAAAGTTATTGATCGCCTTGCCTTGCCGCTTATGAAGGTTCGTTTCAATCTGCATGGCGAGAATTTCGCGACTCCAGCCATTTTCGATGGTATTATGGGCATACCACAGGCGCGTTTGATAGTCTTCCAGTTTGTCGAGCAACGCAAGATTGCTGCGCCATGGAATTTGTGCAACGGTGCGTTGCACAATCTCTCGCTCCGGCCATGCTTCGGCGAATGTACGCATATATTTCAGGTTGCGCGGGGAAAAGCCCTTCATATCGGGAAAGGCGGTTTTGAGGTCATGGGAGAGACGGTCAATGACTTTAGCTCCCCAGCCCTGGTGCTCCTGACGATCCAGAATGACTTTGCCTATATCCCAATACATGAGTACCATAGCCGAATTAGCTGCCAGGGTGACACGCAGTCGCTCTGACTGTATCCGTTTTTTCAGTTCGCCCAGTACGGCCGTATATTCGGCGGGCATCTCAGTTTTTCCCGCAGGCACCGGAAAAGAGGCTTCTTCACGGCTGCGCCCCCTCGACTTCCTTTTGCTTTCAGTGCCGGAGATATCCAGGCTGCCCTTGCTCATATTCCCAACTCCTCAAAGTTCTTCTTGATGGTCGCGGCGAGCGCTGCCGCTTCGACATTGAGGTCTTCCAGCTCAACGTGGATCTCACGCAGGGCTTCCTCAAAGTCAAAATCCTCGTCCTCTTCCTCTGGGGCGACGCCGACGTATCGTCCGGGAGTCAGGCTCCAGTCATTGGCTTCCAGTTCGGTTTTGTCCACCAGCTTGACCAGACCCTCCACATCCTGAAGCTTTGCCTCTGGAAATCGTTCTTGCAGCCAGTGTGCCTGTTTGAAGAAATAATACACCTGCTTGAGTTGCTCGACCGCGTCCTTGCGAGTTTTATCCAGTTCCTTGTGGGTTTTGTTGATATCGCGGCTGACCCAGTCTTCGTTTTTTCTGGCATTCAGTTCGTTTCCGCAGATACTGATAAGTCGGCTCACGAGCTTGTAGAGCAGATCAGCCTGCTTTACCAGATCACGGCTCTGCTCAGCAAGTGGCGCAAGCCCTTCTGCTGCCTGATGCAGCCCGGCATTATCCCGCGTACAGGAATCCCATGCGGCTGCTGCTTCCTCAATAGCGTTATGATATGCCGCGGTATCCTGCGTGAAAGTGGTCATGGCGCCTCTCAACTCCTGCAAGGTCTCGGCATGGACCGCGTCCTCGGGCAGTGTTGCAAGGAACGGCTCAACCATTTCCAGCAACCGGGCAAGCTTTTGGATGAAATCCCCCATTGAGCTGGCGTGTTTTTCGCTTCTGCAACGGTGGTGTCGAGATACTCCTCAACAAGTTTTAAGAATCGTTCCTGTTGACCGCGATAGAGCCAGACGATGCTGGTCAGGTTACTGCGCTGCTCAGGGCTGAAATCGTAGATCTTGCGCGTGACCTTGCGGTAGACATTACGCGCATCGATCATCAACACCTTATCACGCATCTCATCGGGCTTATCCCTGTTCAGGAACCATAGCTCACAGGGAACAGTGCGGGTGTAGAAGAAGTTCGAGCGGATAGCCATCATAGCGTCCACGTGACCGGTCTCAACAAGCTTCTGGCGCACCTTCGCTTCATTCCCCCCGGCACTGGAAGCCTGAGAGGACATGACAAACCCACTCCGTCCTCGCTCATTCATGTAGCTGTAGAAATATGAGATCCACAGGTAGTTGCCATTGGATACTGCACCTTTTTTATTCACACCAGGAAGACCGAACGGGAGGCGGGGGTCGGTCTTGATCTTCTCGGCATCCACTTCATCCACATTAAACGGCGGATTTGCCATCACAAAATCAGCCGTCTCGTGCATCTCGTGCGGGTCTTCGTAGTAGGTGATTGCCTTCCGGATGTTGCCTTCCAGACCATGCACCGCAAGATTCATTTTTGCCAGGCGGATGGTGGTGGGGTTCTTCTCCAACCCGTAGAAAGTAGCCTGCTCAGTCGGATTCTTATGTAACCGCTCGATGAAATGGGCACTCTGTACGAACATGCCACCTGAACCGCATGCCGGGTCGAGCACCATTCCATGATCCGGCTCAATGACGTTGACGATCATCTGCACCAGTGAGGTGGGGGTGAAGAATTCACCGCCATCATGAGCTTTCTGGTCGGCAAATTTAGTCAGGAAATATTCGTAGATGCGACCGAAAATGTCGCCAGTCGCCGTTTTGAGCGCCTGATCGTCGAATGTGCGCAGGATTTGACCGATGACGCCATTATCCAGTTCCTGATATTCGCTCTTGGGCAGAACACCGCGCAAGGTCTCATAATCAGACTCAATGGACTCCATCGCATCAATGATTGCCTGAGCGCGATCATCGCTATCCGGCAGCCCCACCAGATAATCAAACCGGGCTATTGGTTTGAGAAATATGGCACTTTTACGCGAGAAGTCCTCCTTGGTGAGCGGGCGTGTCTTACCGCCACGCGTTGGAAGGGGGTAGATTCGATCGTTTCCTTAACCGTCGAATAGCGGCTGTAAGCATGTCGCAGGAAGATCAAACCCATCACCGGCATGAAGTATTCGTTGCTTGCGTAGTTGGAGTTAGCACGCAGGTTATCCGCGCTTGCCCAGAGACGTTTTTCAATCGTTTCGATGTTTTCTAATTGTGTCATCTATTTTTGTCTTCAATCGCAAGAGATTATTTGGATTTAAACATCTATGGGATATATGTAAACAACTTGATTTTGTTATGATTCACTTTTCATATCTGATCCGCCATTAACATTCTGCATAATCGGAACCATCCCACCATCTGGCGTTGTGCGTTACCTTGGATTTGCCGCTAATTCGAGTCTCGTGTCGAATATTCCGGTTTTGAACATCTGGAAAACCCCCCTCGCGCATTCACCCACAGTACAGCCGGTACCCGCAGTCCCTGCACTGCCCCTCATCATCCACCCCCTCGAACCCGTGCCGGTAGTCGTGAAGGATGCACTCCGCCGTATCCACCATCTCCGCCAGCACATCAGCATCCAGCGGTGCCACCCCCGGACTCACATACTCGGCACCATCCAGTTCATACACCCGCGGTTTCGGCTTCGACAGCAGTTCCAGACTCAGCCTCCGCACCGTGTATTCGGGATACAGGTGTTTGAACCCATGCGCATACAGCAAGAGCTGTCTTGACCGCTCGCCCGGTCCCGGTTCACCCCCTGTCTTGTAATCGATAATCGCAACTTCGTTCTCGGTTCCGGGGATCAGATCCACCCGGTCAATGACCCCCTTGAAGAGATGGCCACCAAGCGGCACTGTGAACTTCTGCTCCACCATCAGGTTGCTCCGGATGCGATCCCGAGTTCCTGCACCATGTACGCGATCTTGGCGGTGATGGTGGTGGTCTTGCCGGTGCCTGCGCCAGCCAGGATCAGGAGCGGACCGCTGGTGTGTGTCACAGCATCCCGCTGGCGGTCTACGAGTCCTGATAGTAATGTTTTTTCCGACATGATTATCTGCTCCTGAACTTTGGGTGTCCGATATGCGGTCGAATCGGGTGATGAGGGTCTGACGCTCCCCGCGCTTCTGGTAGAGGGGGTTTCTGCCAGAGGGGGTTTCTGCCGAACTGGTCACAGGCGCACGGGTGCTCGGCGGCGCGGATTGATTTTTGGGTTTAAACAAGTCACGGTTTGTAGGACACTACCCAAAAATCGTCCAAAAATCGAGTTGCTGAGTCACTACCCAAGAAACTCCCCGATTCGCAGAAGTGCCTCTGTGATGTTGTCTCTCGAAGCAGCGTACGAACACCGCAAGAATCCTGCCCCGCAGTCCCCGAAGACGTTCCCGGGAACGACAGCAACCCGCTTTTCGAGCATCAGCCGCTCTGCAAACTCCTCTGATGTCATTCCGGTTCCCGCAATCGACGGGAATGTGTAGAACGCCCCTTTGCCCCAGAAGCAGTCCAGCCCGAGTTTGTTGAACCCGCTGATGATGAGATGCCTCCTGCGGTCGTATTCCCGCACCATCCGTTCCATCTCTGCCCTGCCGTTGCGCAGCGCATCGATTGCCGCTATCTGCGAGGCGATCGGAGCACAGAGCATCGTGTACTGGTGTATCTTCGTCATCGCTCCGATGACATCGCTTGTTCCGAGCGCATACCCGATCCGAAGTCCGGTCATCGCATGAGACTTTGAAAATCCGTTGAAGACGACCGTATTCTCCCAGATCCCGTTCAGCGACGAGAAACAGGTGTGTTTTCCGTCGTACGTGAGCTTATCGTAGATTTCGTCGGAAATGACCACCAGATCGTGCTCAATTGCAACATCTGCAATCTCTTCGAGATCCTTCTTTTGCATCGTCGCACCTGTTGGATTGTTCGGGTAATTGATGATCACTGCC
Source organism: Methanosarcinales archaeon (assembly GCA_021159385.1). Lineage (GTDB taxonomy): Archaea > Halobacteriota > Methanosarcinia > Methanosarcinales > Methanogasteraceae > Methanogaster_C. The sequence continues at coordinate 5,647 of JAGGRW010000086.1, read as the reverse complement.
CTCGTCTTTTCAGTTATCTTCTTCTCTATCTGCTCTGCCGTGGCTTTAAAATCATTCTCGATCCTGGCAGCAACCGTAACCGGAACTCCGCCAGCAAAAACTACAGTTGGAACGTAAGAGACGTAACACGGCTCTGAAACGATGACTTCATCGCCCGGGTTCAGAATTGATCGCATAACCAGGTCTATCCCTTCGCTGACGCCAGTTGTGATCAATATCTCGGAATCGGGGTCGTAGTGGAGCGCGTGTTCGCTCCGGAACGTGCGTGCGATCTCCTCTCGCAATTCAAGGAGCCCCTGGTTGGAGGTGTACGATGTCTGCCCAACCTCAAGCGCATGGATGCACGCCTCCCTGATGTGCCACGGGGTCACGAAATCCGGCTCGCCGACGCCGAGCGAGATTACGTCCTCGAGCGTTGTTGCCAGATCAAAGAACCTGCGGATGCCGGACGGCGGCACACTCGACACGGTATCTGATATCTGCATAGTCGCGCCTATTCCCTCATTCTTTTACTTCCATACTCTTACGGCACGATCGGAAGCCGCTTTACCTGCTCATGTTCGTGCAGCGCAACACCGTCCTCCTTGTACGTCTTCAGAACGAAATGCGTGGCTGTGCTCCGCACCTGCGGAAGCGTCGCAATCTTTCCCGCAACGAAAAACGCAACCTCCTTCATCGATCTGCCGCGCACCGTGAGCGATAGATCGTGATCTCCCGAGATCAGCCTCACTGACCGCACCTCCGGAAACCGTGAAATACGATCCGCAATCACGTTGTACCCGGTTTCACGCTCAAGAGTTATCTTTATCTCGATTATCGCGTAGACATAGCCGTTATCGACCTGATCCCAGTTGATCACAGTCTTATATTTGCGGATCGTGCCATCCGCCTCAAGTTCACTGATGTGATCCCGAATCTCCGCATTCGAGCTTCCTGTGAGCGCGGAAATCTCATCAATCCCAATTTTGGGGTCGTTCTCGATTATCTCAAGTAGATTCCGTACGAGATCCATCCCAACCATCCCCATTACTCGATATATGCTGATTCGTGGTTGGAATCGGTCGGTTCTTTCCATCCCCGGTCCTTACACTCCTCGCAGAGCGATCTGCCATCAACAACGGCAAGGTTGTACGAATACTGCCCGCAGAGATCACAGATACCTTCAAACTCGGATACCAGAAGAGATTCATCCTCCGATTCCATGAGTTTTCTCAGTGTGTTCGTCATCTCTGAGGATACTGCGATTATGTCATAACTCGTGATGATTCCGATCAACGTCGCGTTTCGAAGCACTGGCAACCGCCGGATCTTATTTTCAAGCATCAGTTGAATCGCATCGCTCACTGGCGTATTCTGATCGATCGTGATGAGCGGCGATGTCATGATCTCGGTGAGTGATACAGTGCTCGGTTTCCTATCATTCGGGATTATCTTGCGTGAAATGTCACGTTCGGTTATGATGCCGACCGGTTTCTTGTTTTCGGTAATAACCACGCTCGATCTGTCGCATCTAATCATCTCCTTTGCGATGTGTATCAGCGAATCATTGACGTCTGCTGTGATCACTCGCGGGGACATAACCTCTCGCACCGGTTTGTCGATATCCATTTCCAAACACCTCGTATTTCTGCTGTAAATTTCTGTTGGAGTATTGATGCAATTGATGTGGATCGTTATCAAGGTTGTGATTGCGATCGGCGAGATTGTGATTGCGATCGGCGAGAAGAAGAACGCGGAGACTCTCGAACTGATGGGCTCGATCCGGAGAGATGGAGGGGGTTCTGACGAGGAGATTCAAGGGAATAATCGTGTGTGATGGCTGGAAACCGTAACGCAAGCGTCGACGCAAGGCGTTATGCCAAATTTACAAACCGCATCCGAGCGTATGCTCGGGCGCATCTATCTGGAGATCGTTGGATCTCGCCGAGACGATTGCGGAGGCGGTTCCTTTACACCGAGCACTCACGCGACTCTACCAAAGACTGACTGGCGCGCTCTGATTGTGATCCTCCGCCCGAAACTCGGGAGAAGCTGTTGCATAATGCCAGAAGCAACGCTCAAACGATGGCTCAATAGAGGATACGGAAATGAGAAGGTGGAAAAGCCCATCGACAAGATTGAACATGGCTTTCTGGTACTGGTTGCCAACGGCTTTGCTTCGCATTCACGTTTATTATTCATCCGGGTGTTGAGCCGACCAATAACAGGGCGGAAAGGGCACAAATCGCTGGGTATGTTGGGAAGCGTTGGATCGTAGGGACTACTTGCGCAATGGAAAAGGGACGTCAATTCATGAGCGGATCATGACGGTGCTGGCAACGTGGGCGCGAGCCATGGACTCGGGCAGTCCCCGGATGATAAGGGCGAGGATGAGCGGTTAAACACGTACGGAGAATCTATCCGTTGAGGCGGTGAATTTGATCAGTGGAAGAGTCGAGGAATCCGTAATTCAGGAGATATTAACTTGACTTTGTCACATTACAAACATTCCCCTCACCCCAACCCCATTTCATCCTCAAATGCACGCTCTATCCAGTATCTGCTACATGACAGTCTCGGGCAAACCGCTCTACGCCTGTATCAGGTGGAGCATTGGAGAACTGGTACTTCACAGACTTGTCTCCATCATCTATCCGAATGATCAGCCATATCTCATCCCCGGGAAGCCCATCAACCACTGGGCACACACGAATGCAGACGATATTCGACCATAGCTTCTTCCGTTCGGTGTCTCTGACAAAGATGTGGCTCCATTGCTCCGCATCCAGTTGATCCTTCAGCTTCCTCGCCTCGATTGGATCCGGTTCGCCCTCAAGCACCTTCTCTTTCGTTGGGATGCGACCACGATCTCCTTTTCGCTCTGGTATACCTGTTTCTGGCTTATTCAACCACACTCCTGTATTGTTCGGGATATCTGCGATATAGACCATTCCTTCGAAGTCAATTTCATTCCGAAGCCATGGCTGCTCTCCATAAAAAGAATCCATCCCGGCCCATCCGAATGGAACGCCGTTGTCCCTCGCGTGGAGGATCATCTCCAATGCGAGCTCGGCTTTCGTCTTGAACACGACATCTTCCGGAATATCTGTCATGGACATGCCATAATTTATCGAATATCCTGAATAGATCTCTGGTGCGTAAGTTAAAGTTTATGCCATCCATTGTTCCCTCGTTTATTGGTGGATGGACTTTATGTGGAAGACAGTATTAATATACCTAACTACTGTACACGCGATAGATGAGTGTGGATTACGATGGGTTCAGGTCAAATCTGACAAAGTCAAGTTACGAAACGAGAAACATCACCGAAACGCCAGATCAAATATCAAAAAGGAGTCAAGCGCAATCTTCATTCCAATAACCACTTCCACAAAGGCTTGTAGATGATCTTCTTCCCCTCAATCTTGTCTTCCCCCTCAAAGTCCGCGGTTATCACCAGACCAACGTCTAACCCAAACTCCTCCATAGGCTCAGTTATGCCGCTTATCTCCCGATCCCTGTTCTCTTCTGTCAGATCATAACAGACCTGTATGGCTCCCCTGACCTCTTCGCCCACCTTCACCAAAAAGTCGCATTCGTGCTTGTTCTTCCAGTAGTACAGATCCTTTCCCCTTCTTTTGAGTTCCACACAGACGAGATTTTCGTATAATCTGCCGGCATCGCTCGAAACCTTGAACGCGATCGCATTTATCAAACCCGTATCGATCGCATAGACCTTCCTCGGGTTTGCAAACTGTTCCTTCAGTTTTCCGTACTTCGGAACTAAAAATATAAAGTTTATATCTGCCATACAGGATATGTACGTAAATATAGTGTTCTTGCTCACCTTTTTTCCCTGTGACTTTAACATGTTATAATATTTATTAGTTGAAAAATATGAAGAGAAGTTGTTCACAAGGTATAACATCAGCTCTTTCACCATGCCAAAGTTTCGTATCCTGTACCGCTCAACCAGATCCTTGTAGAAGGTCAGCTCGAAATACTCCTGGAGAATCTTGGTCTTGAGCAATTCATCCCTGTCTGCGATCTCAGGAAACCCGCCAAACTCGATATACTCATGGAGCAATTTTTTTATCTCGTAGCGCAACGGCTTAAATTCGAAGTGCCGCTCCAGAACCACGCCTTTTGCCGATAGAAATTCCTTGAACGAATATGGGAAGATGAAATAGGTCAGTGTTCTGCCCCTCAGTTGAGTTGCTATCTCTCTACTCAACAGTTTTGAACTCGAACCGGTGATGCATATTTCCACGTTTCCCTGATCATAGATTCTTCTTACGGCGAGATTCCAGAAAGGGACCTCCTGTATCTCGTCAAAAAACACGTAGAGCTTTTTATCAATGTTCTCCGGATAGAGCTCGTAGTAAGATTCCAGAATCAAGTCGATATCTTCTTTTTCGATCGGCAGAAGTCGCTCGTCCTCGAAGTTGATGTATATGATCCTGTCCTTTCTCTCACCCCCCTCGCCCTTCTCATCCACCTCATCAACCCCCTCCACCTCATTCTTCAATCGGGAGATGTTCTGATAGATAAAAAACGTTTTTCCAGCTCTTCTGGGACCGATCATCACATTTATCCTGCCAGCAAAGTGAAGTCGCATATCCCGCTCCACCAACTGTACGTCCCGCCCCTGGTGCAGAAGTATGAGTTTCTTTATCGTCTCCTTATCCATACTTTGCATAAGGGGAAGGAATCTTATAAATCTTTCCCTCTATAGAGGATCATCCACAGACGAGGTCACTGATCGATGCAGCCGAGCCGCGGGCGCACCGCATTCTGGTAGTACTCGCCCCACTCGTCGTAACTCATGCCTGAGTTGCATGGCAGCTTCTCGCGAAACTCCTTCGTGAGTTCGTAACACGCATCACTGACCCACGGGGTGTGAAAGTCGAACTGGTCCAGGTCGCCCCATTCCTCAAGCGAATCGAGCGGCGGAAAGCCCATCTCGATGCAGCTCCGGTAGAGCGGGGTTCCCGGATACGGGACAAAGAACGAGAGGAGAAAATCAAGCTTTGCAAGATCGCTCTCCTCGTGAAAGACTGTTATCATCCTGTTCATCATCTCAAACGTCCACGCAATCTCGGTCGCTGTCTCCATTCCCGGAATTCCGACCATGAACGAGCCGCGCAGGTCAATATCATGTCTTGCGCAACTCCGGGTGCAGATTAGGATGTGATCAACGGACGCACCTTTCCCCATGGCGTCAAGCGAGGGCTGGTACCCGCTCTCAAACCCGATGAAGACCTCCCGAAGCCCGGCTCTCCACAGAAGTCCCCACACCCCATCGTCAAGGCGGTGCAGGTGCTCCATCCGCCCGTTCACACTGACCAGATTCAGATCCAAGCCCCGCTCGATCAGGAGTTCTGCGATCGCGCTGATGCGCTTTGTGCTGACGAAAAATCACTGTCCCGGCTCATGAATCCTGATGCGCTATGCGCTTCAGATCTCACCCCAGCACCGACTTCACCCTCGGCGACATACAGTAATCGCACTTTGCGGGCAGATACCGACTCGTAGCACAGTTCTTGCACATCTGCACAGGCGCAAGCGCAACCTCAGGATTGAGCGCAACAGCATTGATCCTCGCGGCGATCCCCGGAGCCCCAGCCGCAAGCGGGCCCGCCGGGCCGCGAACCCGCAACACCCGGGT
>JAGGRW010000223.1 GCA_021159385.1 Methanosarcinales archaeon | reverse complement strand
ATCGCTCCTCTGTTGCTTTTGCTTTTGCTTTCATTTCCGTTTCCATTTCCGTTTCGATTTTCATCATTCATCATTCATTCGCCCAAGAGGGTTATATAGATTGCTGCCGCGATTATGATCTGACCATGAACGTAAATACAGATCTCCACATACACTCGAAATACGCTATGGCGACATCTGACAAGATGGATCTTCCAACGATTGCACGGGAAGCAGCAAAAAAGGGAGTACACCTCGTAGGAACAGGTGATTGTCTGCATCCCAGATGGCTGGAGTCGATCAAGGAATTGCCAGAATCCAACGGAATATTTTCGCTTGGCGGGACCTCTTTTGTGCTCACAACAGAAGTAGAGGACTCTCGCAGGGTTCACCACCTCCTGATAATCCCATCCATCTCACAGGCAGAGGAACTGCGTGAGCGATTCAGGGGGCGTTCCCGCAACATCGACTCGGACGGGCGACCCACCCTGCAAATGAACGGCGCAGAGATCGCAGAATGCGCGAGGGACGCGGACGCTCTGATCGGACCGTGTCATGCGTTCACGCCGTGGACTGCCATGTATGCGTACCACGAAACGCTCGCAAGCTGCTATTCTGATCTTTCGGAGTACATATCGTTCGTGGAGCTGGGATTGAGCGCAGACACCTCGTACGCGGACCGGATTTCCGAATTGCACCGGCTAACATTCCTCACAAACTCAGATGCGCACTCGCCGTGGCCCAACAAACTCGCCCGCGAGTTCAACCGGTTCGAGATGCCTGATATTACGTTCGATGACCTGAAGAAGGCAATTCTCAGAAAAGATGGCAGGAAGCCGGTACTGAACGTGGGGATGTTTCCGGAGGAAGGAAAATACAACGAATCCGCATGTATCCGATGCTTCAAGCATTACACGCTACAGGAGTGTCTGATGAAAAAATGGAGGTGCAGATGCGGCGGAAAAATCAAGAAAGGCGTGCGCGATCGGGTGAACGAACTCGCAGACTGCCCTGACTCTCCCGCGATCGAGCACCCCTCACATCGGCCTTGCTACCTCCATCTGATCCCGCTCGCCGAGATCATTGCGCTTGCGCTCGGGCATTCGAGTCCGTACACAAAGGCGGTGCAGGCAGCGTGGAACACGCTCGTGGGAGTGGGCGGCAGCGAGATCGCGGTGCTGGTGGACTTCGATATCTCAGATATCTCAGATATGGGCGCGGACCCGAGGGTCGTTGCTGCAATCAAGGCGTTTCGTGACCGAAAGCTCATCATTCATCCGGGCGGTGGCGGCAAGTACGGGACGATCGAACTCGCTGACTCTATGCAGCTCGATGAGATGCCTGCGCCGGCAGCGGCGAATGCCCAGAGGGCACTCTCAGATTTTTGACCGGGTTTGGTGTGCGATCGGTAATCGATTGAATATCGGCAGATACGATTGAACAATAACTCTCACTTTTTTAGTTACATCAGACAACATTAATCAAATTAAAAGTATTAGTTTATAGTTATTTATTTTTACAATAAACTACTTAAGTTTTATGTATATTTTTTAATTATTATGCATATTCCAATCTTAATTTTTAAATTAGTATAAAATCATTTTCAATCGAAATGGCACCCCATATCGCGCTCCGCATGGGGGCAGAAATCGCTTGTGGGAATTGCACCGCCGACCGCTATCGGTTTTCACCCCCAACTGGTCGGATCCACCCCATCTTTATGCGTTTACCCCCCATGTTGTCGGCAGGCACAAGCGTATTCCTATAGTCAATGGAATGATTGGGTTTGCCCAATTATTTTCTCGCTGACTAATATAAAAATATTTTCGATCAAAATAGCAGTGGGATTGGATATCCTGAATACTTCACAACAAATCATTCAATATACTTTTAATATAAATTATTTAATTGATTGATTGCATAATTGTAATCTTAAATGTAAAAAAATTCAATTGATATTATGAAATTTTGCTAAATTAAAGGAGAAAGTGAGAGTTGAGATGGAGAGTTGAGATGGAGAGTTGAGACGCGGGTTGTGGTGAGGGTGGTTGATGGTGAGGCGGTCGGTGGCGCAACGAACCGATGCAATAAAGTCCGTGTAAGGCGATATCAGAATGAGACAAGGCGATCAGAGGAAACAGATGACACAAATAAAGAAGCGACCCGGAATTATGGCGGCATTCGATATGGAGGACGCAGCCTCCGCAATCTGGCTGGCAGAGGAATTGAATGGCGCGAAAGGCAATTTCGCAATCAAGATCGGAAGACCGCTCGAGATGCAGACCGGAAAGGAGATCATCTCGAAGGTGAGAGACGCAACAGACCTTCCGATCATCTACGACGGGAAGATCGCAGATATCCCATACATCAGCGCGAAGATCTCCGAGATCGCGTACGACGCGGGTGCTGACGCGGTCATCATTCACGCGTTTGTGGGCATGGATGTGGTGCGCGAGGTTGTGAATCTGAGGGGTGGCGACGTGATAACGGTGATCGAGATGACGCATCCGGGATCGGTCGAATGCCTTGAACCGATGTCGGAGACTCTCATCCGGAATGTGTCTGCGATCGGCGTCGATGGCGTTGTCCTGCCCGCGACGCGTCCGGATCGGGTGAAGCACCTCTCCGGTCTGCTCAGTTGTGATTGTGGTGAAAGCGAGACTTATATCATATCTCCCGGGATACACGCACAGGGGGCAGCACCAGGAGACGCAATCGTCAACGGATCCGACTACGAGGTCGTAGGAAGGGCGATCTACCAGTCAGATGACCCGAAGAGTGAGGCTGAGCGGATATACCAGGAAGTGCTCTCGCGGCTGGAGAAGTTGGAGGGTCTGGTGGAGTCGGAGCGGTCGGGGGGCGATCGTAAATGAAACCACATCAGGAGGACTTCCTGCGCCACCTGCTCGATTCAGGAGCGATAAAATTCGGCGAGTTTACACTGAAGAGCGGGCGGGTCTCGCCGTACTTTGTCAACATCGCAACAGCGATCAACACCGGCAGAAGAGCGTCTGCGATTGCGGATGCGTACGCCGCAGAGATTGTGAACGGCGCGGTCGGAGCCGATTTTGATTACATACACGGTCCCGCGTACAAGGGAATCCCGCTCTCCGTAATGATCGCCGAGAAACTCTGGAGTGTGCATAAAATCGATCTACGCTGGGGCTACGACCGGAAGGAGAAGAAGCGGTACGGAGATCCTGCGGATCAGGACATCGTTGGCGACCTCAGGGACGGCGACTCTGTTCTGATGGTGGATGACGTGGTCGTGACCGGGAAGACGAAGATCGATAACTGGGAGAAGCTGACCGGTTACAGGAGCGATTTGAGTCTGAAAGGCATCCTGGTCGCCGTCGATCGGGAGGAGATTGACGAGGAAGGGAACAGCACCACCGAGATTTTGAGGGGCAGCGGTCTTCCGGTGTATCCGGTGCTCGGGATACGGGAGATATTTGATCATCTGCTGAACCGGTCCGTTGGCGGGGTTGTGCATGTGGACGACCGGATAAAAGCGGCGTTCGATGAGTATTTCGAGAGATACGGGACTCATAATCGATAGCAGTATCGATCAACCGCCGCCACAGGCAGTCGGTTTTTTGGAGTTATGCGTTATTGCGTTCCACACATTCCAACATTCAAGTACCGCAAAATCCCAATAGTACTGAACGTAGTTCGTTAATAGGTAGCGGATCATGCAGACGCTGAAGAAAGAGGTCAAAGAAAGAATCATGAACGCAGCACGCGTAGAGTTCACAGAGCATGGATTTGCGAGAGCAAAGATGCGCTCGATGTCGCGTGTAGCGAGGCAGAACTCAGCCTTGAGGTCGAATCAGACAAAGTCGATTTTGAGATCGCAGACATCGATAGCGTACCTTTGCGGCTCAAACCCGGAGATAAGGATACAAAGATCACAGTTGAGATCCAGAACATCGGAGACGGCGACGCAGAATGCGTAAAATCGCGGCTCACTCTCCCAGCAGGATTCAATGCATCGGACAGCTACTCTGACATCGCAAATCTCGGAACCGTTGCGGCAGACGCGAGTTCGCAGGCAGATGGAGGCAGAAATGGGGCTTACAACGATTGTCGGGTTCATACTGGTCTTTGTTGTGGCGTCACTCTTCTACAGGTCAGCACTTGTCGGGCTCATCGCGATCACTCCAATCGTTCTGGCACTCGTCTGGACGATCAGCACGATGCGACTCCTTGATCTGCCGTTTACTCCGCTCTCGGTCACGATATTCACGATGGTCATGGGAATCGGGATCGACTACAGTATCCATCTGGTTCACCGGATCAAGGAAGAGCGAAAGCTCCATAAAATCGAGGATGCGGTCGTGATCGCGGTTACAAACGTCGGGGATTCGCTCTTCTCAGCCACAGCCACAGCCACAGCCACAACCACGACCACGGTCTGCTTCGCGTCGCTCACGCTTGCGTCGCTTCTTGCAGTCGATAGGCTCGGGCGGACACTCTCGCTCGGCGTGATATTCTGCTCTTTGCCGCGCTCTTTATGGTTCCCGCGTCTGGCGATCGAGGAGAGGGTGCGGGAGTGGAGGGGCAGGGGCACAACTGATTGACCTGATGACACGATCTTCAGAAATTCCACCAGTGTCATGACACTATCGATCGATGCCGTTTCCTCGACTTTGCAGTTCCACGCTCGCCCGCCGGTTCGCCCAGCACTGGATGTTCACAGCCACAGGAAGCGATGCCGTGTGGCAGTGCGCATACTCGATATGAACCGCAAGCGCGGTCACATCCCCGCCAAGCCCCATCGTGCCAATTCCGAGTGAGTTGATGTCAGCGAGGATCTCCCGCTCGAAATCGTCCATATCGTAAACGTCCCGCAAAAGCGCCCTTTTTGCGAGGCGGGCAGCCTTGTCAAACGACCCCCCAATCCCGACGCCGACGATAACAGGTGGGCATGGCTTTCCTCCGGCACGAACGACCGTCTCGAGGATGAACCGCTTGATTAGAGGGACCTGCGAGGGGCTTAACATCGTAAGCTGGCTCACGTTCTCGCTTCCCGCGCCCTTCGGCAGAACAGTGATCCTGATGCGATCTCCTTCCGTCAGATCGAGGATGATATCAGGAAGCCCGTTACCGACGTTTCCGGACGGCTCCCTCGTGATCGGATGAACAGCGTTTGGCCGTAGCGGGATGATCTCAGTCGCTTTTTTGACACCATCCCGTATCGCATCCTCGATGTTAAAATCAAGCGAGCAGTCCCTTCCGATCTCAACAAAAAATACCAGTATCCCGGTATCCTGGCAGATCGGAACCTTCCGTTCCGCTGCGACTTTAATGTTCTCAAGAATCGTATCGATCTGCGCTTTTGAGGTCGGGTTCGTCTCGCTCCGACGTGCGTCTGCGAGTGCTGCGACCACATCCTCGGGAAGCTTTGTCTCAGCCCGCAGAAGCAGGTCAATTACGCTCTCTACCACGCCCTCGTACGTATAGCCGCAACCGTTGCTGCTACTCTCCGCGCTCATGAGGCTACCTTACCGGTCATGCATCCGGGACTTTTTAATTTATTTCGGATAACTCGGGTCACGATAAAGAAAATTAACCACAGAGGACGCGGTCTGCGAAGCAGCGCCGGAGGCAGGGCACACAGAGAGTCGTTGTTTCTCTCTATGTCACTCTGTGGTTTTCGAAACTTTTTAATTTCTTCTGGATTAAGTGGCTCATGGCAAAAAAGATTAACCGCAGAGGACGCGGAGGATCGCAGAGGGTTGTTGTGTCTCTCTGCGTCCCTCTGCGCTCTCTGCGGTTTTTCGAATCGTCCCAGAAAATAATAACAAGTGTCTGGTTTTCCGAACCCATTCCGGAAGATGATAAAAGGTCTCATGCACCCTGCCTCCCGCTTCTGCTGCTCCGGCTGCCCCTGCCCCTGGCCCCGCCGCTCCGGGTGCCTCGGGCGCCCCTGTTATTTCCACTACTGCCGCGCCCCTTGTTTCCACTGTTGTGCCGCCCGCTTCCACTGCTCCTGCTGAGTCTTGTACGCTGACTCTTCCTCTTCGCACTCGCAATCCCGGCTTCTGGCATGACCCGCTCACGATCTCGACTCTGATCCGGACTCCGACCCCGGTCACGGCTTCCAGTCCCGGATTCGCCTCCGGCATCGACATCGTAAGGTGCATCGTCAGCCTCGTCGATCACGATTCCACGAGGCGCGTCCATTGTGCCGTCCACTCTCGCGCTGCGGTGGATATTTATCGTCCGTGCACGGACATCTCCGAGTACATGGCTACCCTTCCCGATACGAACGTTCGCCTTCGCATTGATACTCCCGTGAATAGTACTCATTTCGTGGACTGTGACCTCTCCAGCCACGATACCGCCGAATAACGTGGTGTCAGTTCCGAGGGACAGTGATTCTGCGCGGATATTGCCCTGCAACCGGCAACCGTCTCCGATGCGCATGGGTCGATCCGTTTCGATCGTGCTGAATGTGATTTTGGATTTCGCGGGCACAATCATCATCTGTTCGTCGATCTCGTCAAGACTGTCACAGAACAGCTCCTCTAACATCTTCTCCGCCTCTTCGCCCCTGCCGAGACGCAACATCTCGCTCAGGTACATGTACAGGAAGATGATGACGGAGATCGGGTTCTTGATCGTGATCCAGCCCTTCGCCTCGAATCCGTCCTCGACCGATACGTGGTTTCCGATGTCGAGATCGCCGGAAACGACCAGTTTGCCATGAATCTTCGTAAACTCGCCGAGATGGGCGTCGCCATCCACATGCACTGCGCCAAATATCTCAGACCAGCGATCGATGTAAATTTCAGAACGCGCAGAGACTTCGCCGCGAATCTCCACATGTTCACCGGTTGCGATCCCGTCTGCGATTATGCCATATTCGATGGTGGAATCGCCGCCGATACAGACGCCGCCGCCGACCACGACCGTATGTTCCTCCATCGTGGTTCTGTTGGGAATGACGAATGTTTGTAGATCAAGCATGGGTGCAATGATGTATTGCATCGATAGATATATACTCTTTTTCGTTTTACCCTGCGTTATGCAGTTCCGAACATCTCGGAAATTGGGTTGCAACGTGGTCGCAACGTTGCCCCGGTCTCACTGTGTCTGTTGTCTCGCTGTCCCGCAGCACATCAGCACTGCAACACCGCTGTACCGGACCCGGCAGTTTTACAACCCCGCCCGACAACACTTCAGTCATACGAGAACGGAACAGCCAGGCATGACGCGAGATGGTATGAAACGAGATGAAATTGGATGAAACGAGACGGGACGGGACGCGGACGGCGATCATCCTCTGCGGCGGCAGAAGCACGCGTTTTGGGAAGGATAAGGCACTGCTCACAATCAGCGGGGTGCCGATGGTAGCGCGTATGGCAGATCGCGTCTCATGTGTCGTTGACGAGATCATACTTGCAGCACGTGATCCGGAGCAGTGCGAGACGCTTGCCGATGTCTCGAAAATGCTTAATGACGCACCGATCGTCTGCGATTCGGTCGCAGGATACGGGCCCGTCGCAGGAGTTCTCGCGGGCTTGCTCGCATCCGGGTCCACGTATTCGGTCTGCCTCGCATGTGATCTGCCGCATGTCAGCTCCAGTGTCGTGGATGCGCTATTCAGGTACGCGGAGGGGCGCGATTCTGTGGATGCGGCTGGTGCCACGGGTGCCACGGGTGACACGGGTGCCGCAGACGTCGTGATCCCGCAGCACCCTGACGGGATGCTTGAGCCGCTTCATGCGGTCTACGGCAGATCGATGATACATGCGTGCCGCGATGCCATCGAAGAGGGGGCGCACACAATCCGTTCGGCGATAACGCTTGTGCGCCGTGTGGTCTATGTGCCGACAGAGTCGCTTCGGAGGTTTGATCCGGGTCTGCGCACGTTTCTGAACGTGAATTATCCGGAGGATCTCGGGAGGGTGGTGTGAAAACTTATATGTGATGCCAAACCCGAGGTAAGCAACATATCCGTCAAACAAAGGTGAAACAGGAATGAGAACCTATCTTTTCAGAGTGGTGGTTGAACCGGATGGGGACCGGTGGCACGCTTACTGCCCGGTTCTTGATGAAATTGGAGGCGCCACATGGGGCTATACCAGAGAAGAGGCATTAAAAAATATAAGAGAAGTAGTTGAAATGATAGTAGGGGAATTAATCGAAGACGGAGAGCCCATACCCGAAGCGTCGGAGAAAGAAGTTCAGATTTTCTCAGAACCAAGAGCGATGGTAACTGCCTGATGCCAATTGATTATAGCAAGCTGCGAAACCTGACTGCCAGAGAACTCATCTCCGCTATTTCTCGTGATGGATTTTATCTCCGATCCCAGAGGGAAGCCACCAGTGATATTATCACCCCGATGGAAGAAAAATCACTGTTTCCTTTCATGGTCCGGGCGACACGTTTCCTCCGAAAACATTGAAAACAATGATTGAAAAACAGGCAAAATGGACTGATCAAGATCTAAAACGCCTAAACATCCTAAAATAAAACCAGATAAGCTAATATCCCAAAGACCCATCCCAGAGGGTTTCGATAACATGACCGACAACTATATCGCAGAAGAGACGCTGCTCGAAATAATCCAGAGTCTGTACGACCAGTTCGAGAACGGAACAGTCCCCAACATCGGGATATCCACGAGAACGAAGAAGAACATCGAGTACAACGAGAAGAGCGAGGTCTGGGTCTACGGCGATCAGACCAGCATGAGGAGCGCGAAGACCGTAAAAGGCGCGTACCACCTCTTGAAGATGGCATATTCGGTGGAACTTCTCGTAAACGAGCATTTGAGGCACAACCGCGGATCCACGTTGCGAGAACTCTACTACATCTCAGAGAACTGGGATATTGCCAAATTCAAGCAACAAGCGGAGAGCGACCGGCTGATCGAGGATCTTGAGATCATAACGACGCTTCAGCGTGAAGATTTCCACATCCGCCCCGAGGAGGACGGCGCAACGATGTTCGGACCGATCAGCATAACCGAAGAGACGAAACGGGGCGACCGCCCCATCCACTGTCAGGAGGACGTCGGCGAGAGCGGCTACCAGATCCCGTTCAGCGTGGACAATGTCAAATTCAAGGATCATGACGCAAAGCTCGTCGTTGCGATTGAGACCGGCGGTATGTATGCCAGATTGATCGAGAACGGGTTTGACGAGAAGTATAATGCGATTCTGGTGCACCTGAAGGGGCAGCCAGCAAGAAGCACCCGCCGCATGGTGAAAAGGCTGAGCGAGGAGTTGTCGCTCCCGGTAGTCGTCTTTACAGACGGCGACCCGTGGAGCTACCGGATCTACGCAAGCGTTGCCTACGGCTCGATCAAGAGCGCACACCTCTCCGAGTACCTTGCTGCGCCGAGGGCGATGTTTCTCGGCGTGCAGCCGTCCGATATCGTAGAATACTCGCTCTCAACAGACAAGCTGACCGATCAGGACATCGCTGCTCTGAAGAGCGAACTCACTGATCCGAGGTTCGATACCGCTTACTGGAAGGAGCAGATCAACCTCCAGCTCAAACTCGGGAAGAAGTCCGAGCAGCAGGCGTTTGCAGGCAAGGGGCTGGATTTCGTGACTGACACGTACCTCCCCGACCGCCTCTCCGAGATGGGGGCTCTCTGATGGGCGATTTCCTCTTTGCGCTCAGATCGTGCCTCGGATTCTTGACGACGATCCCTGTCGGGATCAGCATGGAAGGGCTCGCAGCTCTTGGCAGGCGATTATACCTCTTTCCGGTGATCGGGGTCCTGGTAGGCATTCTGGTGGGCGTTCTAGGTCTCATCTTCGGGCTTGTCCTGCCGCCCGCGATCGCATCGGTTGTGACAATCGTCGCGCTGTATTACCTGACCGGCATCAACCACCTCGATGGACTCGCCGATTTCGGAGACGGGGTCGTCGCGCACGGATCGCGGGAAAAGAAGATCGGTGCGATGCGCGACGTCTCGCTTGGAATAGGAGGAGTCGTATTCTGCGTGATCGTTATCCTCGGACTTTTTGCAGCAATGAGCGGGCTACTGGAGCGCGATCCGGCAGGCGCCGGCTATCAGTTTCTGGCAGTCATGATCGCTGCCGAGGTGAGCGCAAAACAGGCGATGCTCACGATCTCCGCGTTCGGAAAGAGCATTCACCCAGGGCTTGGGTCGATCATGATCGACGGGACCGGGCTTCGTGAGTTCGGGGTAGGGCTACTGTTCTCGGCTGCGGTCTGCTGGATTGTGCTTGCGGGGGTGGGTCTCTTAGTCCTTGGTTGCGCGGTTTGTGTGGCGTTTGTCGTTCTCGGAGTTGCAAACCGCAACTTTGGCGGGATCAGCGGTGATGTGATCGGGGCAACGAATGAGATCGCGAGAGTGGTTGCGCTGATTGTGGCTGGGATGTGAGGGGTGATGCGGAGGAGGGCAGCGATCTGGACATTCTGGTAGAGTTCAGAGGAGAAAAGAGCCTGCTTGACCTCGTGGGACTGAAACTGGAGCTTGAGGATTCTTTTGGAAGAAGCGTTGACGTGCTCACCTACAATGCGCTGCATCCTGCCATACGTGATCGGATTCTGAGCCCACACAACATGATCGCCGATGGAAGGACTTTCGCTCTTTGCATCGCCCGCGTCCCTCTTGCGTGTTGCGTGTTGCGTGTTGTTGTGCATCAGACTGATCAGTACGTAATCACCCACGATTCCCCGTGGTTATCCTGGCGGCGTGGCTACTTTCGGAGCAGCCCCTGCCGAAAACGCATCTTCGACGAACTCCGGATGAGTCAGTTCGATGATCGTCTCAAGATTCACGATATCCTCCCGGTTGTACGCAAGCAGCAGTTCGAGCGCATCAGCACTGCCGCGTTCGTACTCGTGCCAGAGCCTGACCGCATCAAAACCGGTAATTCCGGTCGTGTCCTCGCTCCGTGTGACCCCAAGCGCCCGCTCGATCGCCTTGAGACCGCCCGTGTAACCGATGCGCCGCAGCGGATACATCAGGTCCGTGTGCAGCTGGTCAAATTCGATCTCAGGATACTCGTGTTTTATGAACGGCAGATCGAACCGTGCGCCGTTGTACGTCACTAAAAGATCGTATTTTGCAAACTCACAGACGATGTCGTCGAGGTCGATCCCGCGCACAAACGTCTTTACATTCTTACCGTCGTAAATCCCGACAACGGTCATACAGTCATAGTTCGGTGAAAGACCGGTCGTCTCTATGTCCACAAAGGCAATTCTGTCATTAAAATCGCTGTATGCACGCCAGTGCTCGGATTTCGGGAGCGATTGTGCAAAGAATCGAGCGTCACACGCATTGAGGCGCTGCACGGACTCATCGATCCCGGCGAGGATGGTTGTCTTCATGGCGGCGGATATGGGTATCTCGTCCTGATGTTCTGCGAACTCGGACCATGATCTGATGCCGCACGACCATATTCTGTGCTCGATTGTGCGTCCGATGCGGGGTATGTGGATGTATGTGCTTGTGAGCATGGTTTTGCCTCTTTCAGAGAAATACTGGCTTTAGAGATGGTTATATCTTTGTCTCTTCTTTTGGGTTTCGGATGTCAGGATGTGACTGGTGTTTCGGCATGACGTAAGTGACGTAATGACAGCAGCAACCGCAGCAACAACTACAGTAGCAGATTGAAAACAATAAGATACTGATCTCCACATCCCAATCCATCAATTATCCAGTAGTCTTTTAAGCATCCATCCCCCCTACATAAATAAAAGAGAGGATGGATTTGCATGCTTGGATTAAATTTACTTCCGGGTTTTACAAACCCACTAAACATAGATAGTCAACTGTACAAAAGCTTATTGGAATTGGCAACCGCGAAGATCGAGCTGCCGAATTTTTCGATGAGATCGGCTAAAAATATCGGAATCCCGGAATTTTCCGAAACTTATTATCGCAATCTCACAAATCTGGTAGGAAAGTTATGTATCAATGAGATTATTTCTTTAAATGACTTTATTTTCCATTTTCTGGGTTCTATGAACATCGCTGATGCAACATACATAAAAAGGGAATGAAAGAAGATTCATGGAGCAAAGAAGATCAAAAATTATGTAAACGGTGTTTATGGGACATTGCAGGACGTTTTATTCATCGTAAACAGAATTGACGACTTGGTTTTCATCACCGACTTCAGGATGATAAACCATAACAAAAAACATCTCACAAAGCCGGAAGAGATCGAAGGTATGATAAAATCAGGTGAATTTAAAAACACATGGTTCATTTTTGATGGTGGGTTAAAATCAAAACTGATACTTGAAGAAGCAAGAAAAACAGCCACGAAAGTCATTACTAGTGTCGCGACAATTTAATTATGGAACATAATGCTTGGACAATTTCTCGTCAGCATTCTCACTCGTAAACTCCCAGTTGATCTTCTTTTCATTGTCATTCCTTCTCTTGGTCCATGCTGCAACTTCGTATGCCAGTATCTCCATATCCTCGATCCGTCTGTCAGTACACTCGATATCCATCACATTAATCTCGATTTCGGCAGCATTAAGCCAGCTCGCATGCTTTGGCGTGTAATGGAGCTCGATCTTGTTCAAAATCCTTTCTGCTTCCTCAATGCTTTCCGCCTCGTAAAATGACTTTTCCTTGTGAGTACCCGAGATTATCCATAACCAGCCGGATGTTTTCAACGTCCGGGCGTTCTGGGCATCTGCCGTGCAAGACCGGTCCGGCAGAATCGACGAGTAGTGGGGGCGTGGAGCCGTGTTTCAGGAGCATTAGGACTGGTTGGTGTCAATTTAACATTGAAACGTTGATCACAATATAAATACACCCAGTGCCACCAGAATTATCCCGGTTATCAGTCTTATCTGGGCTCTTTTATCTTTCCTGAATTGATCCACCTTTTTGGGACTCAAACCCACAACGATAGCAATCCCGATTATCAGTATAGGTAGAATCACACCAAAATTATACACACATAAAAATGTTATTCCAGCCAGTTCCTCCTTCTGTACGGCGATGAGATTTAATATTGTCAGGTAGATAGCCCCCACACACGGTGCTTTCACAAGCGAAAATATTGCACCCAAGCCCAGAGCAGAGAGGATACGAACTTTTGGTATAATGGTATTTTGCGGGGCAACTCTCGATAGTAATATCATCATCAACAATTCTGCATAATCGCATTTTTCGAGTTACCATTTAATTTGAAGCGGATACGTCTTTTATACGTTTCATCTGTTTATGTTTATCGTCTTCAGACATGATTAATGTGCCGCTCCTGTTGCAGTAAGTCTGTTATTATCATAAATGCTATATGAGGTTATTGCGATTTTGTAGAGTAAAACCAGAGAGCTGCTAAAAAATATATGATACATTATACTAAACACCGATTTGACAGTTCCTATAGCAACACATCCTTAACAATCAGAATGGTTGCAACTCCTAAAAGAACCCCTCCAAAAATC
>JAGGRW010000205.1 GCA_021159385.1 Methanosarcinales archaeon | reverse complement strand
CAGAGAAGGAAGTGACAGAGAAACCAACCGCTGCGGAAGCAACTCCGACGGAGAAGGGTCCGGTAGAGGTGAAAGCGACAGCAGCTTCTGGCAAGAAGGTACCCGGTTTTGAGGGGCTGCTTGCTATGGTTGCGCTCGTCGCAATCTATTTGAGACGAAGACGTGAGTAAGATCGGGTAGGCTGAAACAACGCCTACTTTTTTTCATTTTTTGCAGATTCGTGTTCTATATGTTGTTTGGAGCCAGTGACAGCCATCCCTGAGCATCCAATACCGCACCAGCACAATTCATCTTGCGAGATCCCTGCAACGCGAACCGCCAAAGACCCCAAATCAAGTTGATGCCCCTATACCCTCGTTCCATAAAAATCTTAAAGTAGAACCAGAGTCAGGTTTCTTTGATCGACATGCAATACGCCCCACACACAATCGAGAAAAAATGGCAGGAAAAATGGGACAGTGAGAGGATATTTCAGCCGGAAATATCAGACAAAGAAAAATATTTTATAACAATCCCGTACCCATACTTAAACGGCAATTTGCACGCCGGTCACACAAGAACTTTCACAATAGGCGACGTTGTGGCGAGATACCGGCGCATGATCGGATCAAATGTCCTTTTTCCGATGGCAT
Organism: Methanosarcinales archaeon; assembly: GCA_021159385.1. GTDB lineage: Archaea > Halobacteriota > Methanosarcinia > Methanosarcinales > Methanogasteraceae > Methanogaster_C. The sequence continues at coordinate 13,024 of JAGGRW010000205.1, read as the reverse complement.
TCCACGCAACCGGAACTCCGATCATCGGTTTATCCGAATTGATCGCAAAACGCGACCCCGAAACGATGCGCGTCTACACCGAACTGCACGGCATACCAGAGGACGTGATTGCGGAGCTCGAATCTCCTGAGTCGCTTGTTGCGTACTTTGCAAGGGAATCCGAGGCTGCGATGCGCATGATCGGGTACTCCATCGACTGGACGAGGAGGTTCACGACGATTGACCCCGCGTACAACAGGTTCATCGAATGGCAGTTCAACAAGCTTCACGGGATGGGCTATGTTGCGAAGGGGTCACATCCTGTGCGGTGGTGCCCGAATGACGATAATCCTGTCGAGGATCACGATTTGCTTCGAGGGGAGGGCGCAAACATCCTTGATTACACGCTGCTCAAGTTCAGACTCAGACCGGACGGATCAGAAGGGTCTGATGGACCAGACGGATCGGAGGGGTCAGATGAGTCGAAATCGGAGCGGTGGATCCTCCCGTGCGCAACACTCCGCCCGGAGACCGTCTTTGGGGTCGTGAACCTCTGGGTGAACCCGGATGTTGTGTACGCAAAGGTCACAGTCGATTCCGAGCGGTGGATCGTGAGCGAGGACGCGTATCAGAAACTTCTGCACACCGACAAAGAGGTTGAGAGGATAGGGGAGATTGCGGGGAGGGCGCTAATCGGAAAGACGGTTGAAAATCCTCTGATCGACCACAATGCCCTGATCCTGCCAGCAAGTTTCGTTGATCCCGCGAACGGGAGCGGAATTGTGATGAGCGTTCCAGCGCATGCTCCTTACGACTATCTTGCGCTCAATGATCTTGCAGGAGTCGATCTCACCGAATACGGCATCTCTGATTCTGACATCTCCGGGATCGGGATGATCTCACTGATCGAGGTTCCGGAGATGGGTGAGTTTCCGGCTGTTGAGATCGTGAACGAACTCGGGGTCAAAGATCAGTCAGACCCGCTTGCAGAGCAGGCGACAAAACTCGTGTACCGGCGGGAGTTTCACAGAGGGGTTCTCAAAGAGAACACCGGAAAGTACGCAGGAATCGCTGTTTCGAAGATAAAGGACGTTTTGACCCGCGATCTCATCGAAGAGAATCTTGCAGACGTCTTTTACGAGTTCAGCGAACTTCCGGTTGTGTGCAGGTGCGGGGCTACGTGTGTTGTCAAGATGGTTCGAGACCAGTGGTTCCTCACTTATTCGGATCAAGAGTGGAAGGAGAAAGTATACGCCCATCTCTCCCGTATGCAGATCATTCCTGAGGAATTGCGCATCGAATTCGAGAACAAGATCGATTGGCTCAAGGATAAGGCGTGCGCAAGGAGAAAAGGGCTTGGTACGAGGCTTCCGTGGGATAACGAGTGGCTGATCGAGTCTCTTGCTGATTCGACGATCTACATGTCGTACTACCTGATCTCAAAGTATGTTGACCGACTTGACATCTCGAATTTGACTCCCGAATTCTTTGATTATGTGCTACTCGGTTACGGAAATGCCGAGGATCTGCTAGCAAACGGTGATATTGCAAAACAGATACGCAAGGATTTTGAATATTGGTATCCTGTTGATCTCAGGTCGTCAGGAAAGGATCTCATCTCAAATCATCTGCTATTCTTCATCTTCCACCACGTAGCAATCTTTCCGGAGGAAAATCTGCCGAAAGGAATCGCGATAAACGGTTTCGTCTCGCTTGAAGGCGAGAAGATGAGTAAATCGAAGGGACCGCTCTTAACGCTCAAACAATCGGTTGGCAAGTACGGCGCGGATGTGACCCGGCTCTATATCCTCGGAACGGCGGAGCACACGCAGGATGCGGACTGGCGAAATGAGGATGCGAAGAACACGCAGAAGCAACTTGAGCGGTTCTACAACATCACCTCTGATGTCCTCGGGATTTCGGGCGGGAGCAGAGACGCGGGTGCGAGAGAGGGCGGCAGCGAGCCGAAGATGATTGACAGGTGGATGATGAGCAGGCTCCAGCACAGAATCGCGGAGACAAGAGCGGCTCTCGAGGTGCTCCGCACGAGGCACGCGCTCCAGAATGCGTTTTATCTGCTCATGAACGATCTCAGGTGGTATCAGCGCAGAGGCGGCGTCTCATCGCTTACAGGCGTCGTTGACGTCTGGATTCGACTGATGACTCCGTTCACACCGCATGTCTGCGAAGAACTCTGGGAGATCGGCGGCAGGGGCGAAAGGCGCGGCTTTGTCTCGCTTGCGGACTATCCAGTGCCAGACGCAAACCTGATCGATAGGGTTGCGGAACGAGCCGAAGAACTGGTCAGACGCACAATCGACGACATCGAGGAGATTATACGGGTCGCAACGATAAAACCGGAGAAGATCACGCTCTTCACAGCCCCGGCGTGGAAGAACATTGCGTTTGAGCGAGTTCTTCTGGCGAAGCAGTCGGCACAGTCGGAAAAACTCGAGATGGGCACGCTGATTCCGGAGTTGATGCAGAACCCCAACCTCAAGAGCCATGCGCGAGATCTCCCGAAGTTTGTGCAGCGGTCGATTACGGATGTGCAGCGATGGGGCGAGGATCAGGTCGCAGATTCTCTCGAAAAGCTTGACGAGCATGACGTGCTTTCCGAATCATCCGAATTCATGGAGGCTGAGTTCGGTTGCCCTGTTGAGGTGATTGATTCTGATGATGCAGGCGACGACGTTGATCCGCAGGGAAGAAGAAGGTTTGCAGAGCCTGGAAGACCTGCGATCTACATTATGGGGTGAAGAGCACGGAAGAGGGGGCAGAGGAGGTTGCGCAATTTCGAAGATCCTCACAATCGGGCACAGCACCAGATACCTCGTCTGCGCCGGAAAGCGCGCAGGATACACCATGTACTCGCTGGATCACTTCGGAGACTCCGATCTTCTGGCGTGCGCTGACAGATACGCACGATTTGATGGAATCACGAACGGCGACGAATTGATGAGCCATCTGGATCGATTGGACTGGGATTTTGATGCGATCATCCTCGGCGCAGGGTTCGAATACGCGGATCTGAAGGGGCATCGTGTGCTGAACAACCCGCCCGCAGTGATGCGGTCTGCCGGCAACAAGAGGTCGTTTGCAGCGGCGATGCAGAATCTTGGAATCCCGCATCCCAGGGTCTACGATTCCCATAAGATATGCGAGCTCGATTGCGATCATGCGATCCGGTACCCGGTCATGGTAAAGCCGGTCTACGGCGACGGAGGGATAGAAAACTGGCTTGCGCACAGCAGAGCGGAGATTGAGGAGACCGAGAGGATTTGTGACCGTGCAGCTGAGGTACTGATTCAGGAGTATCTCGAGGGCGTTTCCGCAAGCGTTTCTCTGATCGCAACAAAGAGTGATGCTGTGGTTCTGGCGGTAAACGAGCAGCTGATCGGAACGCCGTGGCTAACCGCACACCGATTCGCATACTGCGGAAATGTGACACCATACAAAAGCGAATACGAGGAGGAGATGCGCGAGATCGCTCTCAAACTGGTTCTGAAACTGGGACTCGTCGGATCAAACGGCGTCGATTTCCTGATAACAGACGACGGGCCGGTTGTGATCGAGGTGAACCCGAGATTTCAGGGCACACTCGACACCGTCGAATACGTCTCCGGTGTCAGCGTCTTCGATGCGCACGTAAAGGCATTTTTGGGAGAGCTTCCTGATATCGGTCTGGAGAGGTCCCCCGAATCATGTTTTGCAGGACGGGGAATTGTGTTTGCGGATCGTAATTGCGTAATCGACGGGGTGGTGTCACAGAAACTTGCGGCAGAGGCGATAACAGATATTCCAGTGGTTGGATTCACTATTCCAGCCGGAGAGCCGATAACGACTGTTTTTTGCACGGGGCACAGCCGGTCGCAGGTGCTGCAGAAGCTTGCGGCTGCTGCATGGCGAATCAGAAGGATGATGCCATGACAAGAGATAAGACACGTCTGATCAAACTTGAATCGGATGGATCGTGAACAACGGATAATCGAGACCGCACTCTTTGCCGCAGGCGGTGCGGTCGGTCTGAACCGGTTGAGTGCTCTGATTGGTACGACAGATGAGGACACGTCACGTATTGCGGACGATTTGATTGAGGAATACAGTAAGCGAGAGTCTGGAATCGAGATTGTGAGGCTGGAGAGTGAGTTTGGAGTTGGAGCCGAAGGCGAATCCGGGTCTGCGCCTCCGCAGATCAGGTATCTGATGCGCATCAAATCCGAATATGCGGAATGTGTCAGATCGCTTGCCCCAAAGGAGCTTCCCGCGCCTGTTTTAAGAACGCTCTCGATGATCGCCTACCACCAGCCAGTGGCGCAATCAGACCTCGTAAAAGCCCGTGGAAACTCAGCTTACTCGCATGTACGCGCCCTACTCGATCTGAGGCTGATAACGTCGGTTCCGAAGGGGCACACCAGACTGCTCATGACAACGCCCGGATTTGCAGAATACTTCGGCATGGACGCAGACGACCCGGAAGCGGTCCGGCGCGTGTTGAGTGCAAAAATGGCGTCACGGATCGGCGTAACTCCGATGTACGAGTCGCTTATGGGCCGGTGCGGGATTCCATACGTTGTGGTCAATGCATACAATCCATCAGCCAACGACCTCGCATTGTTTGGAGATATTCGTCTGCTCGTGATCTCGAAGGGATACACGGACAAAGTCAAGCAGCATTTTTCCGGAGAGATCATTGAGATTGTGTCTACGACCTTCGACGACCTGATAGGGTCGCTCTCGGCGATCAGCAGATACGGCAAAAAAAGAGACGTTTCGAAGGTTCTTTCCGAACTGGAAGAATTGAAAGAGCGGTACCACGAGAGATCGAGAAAGCTCAACACGAAACTGGAAGTCAGGGCAAAGCCAGCGACTGAAATGGCAGCGCACATCTTAAACGACCTCGGATTTGCGATATCGCAGACCGGAATACTGGTTGCGCCGGATTACCTCGGAATAGGCGACATCACGTTCCCGACACACAAAGACGCGCCGGATGACGTGATTGCCCGGATCTGCGCAAGATATGATGCGATTCTTGATTCGTTCGACGAGCGTACCAGATAACAGTCGGAGTCAGCCAGAATCACTGGTTGAGTATGTGGTAGTGCGGCAGCTACAGACCATACCGAAGTAATTATATAACATCTGGCACAACCATAATACACCGCACCACACGAGGTAGATCACTTGATGTTAATCGGAGAAGCACTCATTGGCGAGGAGCCAGAACTTGCGCACGTTGATTTGATAATTGGGGACAAAGAGGGTCCCGTTGGACAGGCATTTGCGACCGGAATGACCCAGCTCTCGACGGGGCATACTCCGCTCCTCTCGGTTATCCGCCCGAACCTGCTAACAAAGCCGGCATGTCTGATCGTTCCGAAGGTGACAGTCAAGAACATGGAACAGGCGGCGCGTATATTCGGTCCTGCGCAGGCTGCTGTTGCAAAGGCTGTCGCTGACGCGGTCGGCGAGGGAGTTCTCCCAAAAGAGAAGGCTGACGATCTCGTGATCGTTGTGAGCGTCTTCATCCACCCGGATGCAGAGGACTACAACCGGATCTATCGGTACAACTACGGCGCGACAAAGCTTGCGCTTACGCGTGCGATGGACGGATTTCCGGGAATTGAGACAGTTCTTGAGGAGAAGGACCGCGGAACGCACGCGATCATGGGATTCAAGGTCTCCCGTCTCTGGGATCCGCCGTATCTCCAGGTTGCCCTCGATAATCCCAACATTGAGCAGATTCTGGGCGTAATCGGTGCGCTCCCTGACAGCGATCACCTGATCCTCGAAGCAGGGACGCCGCTCATCAAGCGGTACGGCGTGGATGTCATCGCGAGGCTGCGGGAGGTTAAGCCGAACGCGTTCATCGTCGCCGATCTGAAGACGCTTGACACAGGCAACCTCGAGGCTCGCATGGTCTCTGATGCGACCGCTGATGCTGTTGTGATATCTGCGCTTGCGCCAATTTCAACGATCGAGAAGGCGATAACAGAGGCGCACAAGACCGGAATCTACGCGGTCATCGATACGCTGAACCTCGATGACCCGCTTCCGAAGCTGCGTGAACTTAAGAAACTTGGCGCACTCCCTGATGTCGTCGAACTGCACCGTGCAATCGATTCAGAGGATACCGAGCACCAGTGGGGCAGCATTCCGGAGATAAAGTCGCTCTCGGATAAGATACTGATAGCGGTTGCAGGTGGAATCAGGGCAGATACGATAGGAGTTGCGCTCAAGGGCGCGGGTGCCGACATCATCGTTGTCGGGCGTGCGATCACAAACGCAAAAGACGTGCGGCAGGCAGCCGAGATGTTCATCACTGGGCTTGCGACAGAGGAGATCGATCAGTTCAGGGTGATGACTGACTTCTGATTCTGATTTGCGCGGCGGACGCTTGGTTGCAGTCTTTCGGAACTTGGGGTTTTGGGGCTTCTGATGCGCCTGGCAGGATCAGTGATTCGAGGGCGGTTGAACCGCTACGGCAATTGCTCAATGATAATACTAACAAGGTACGAGATGCCGCCGCCCGTGCGTTAGAAGCTATAGAGCAAAAATCAAGATGATCCGACACGCGACAAACCCCCTCGCCATCAAAACCCTTTAGCACACACCCACCCAAGAATAGAACCTGCCAGAGGGATCCCATCATGAACCCCACAGAACTTGCCGCCCGCCTGATGAAAGGCGAAGACCTCCACACCGAGTTCATGGGGCGCATCATTCACGCCGCTGATTTAGCCGCATCCATCATCGCATTTGCCAATACGGACGGGGGACAGATGATCTTTGGAGTAGATGATGGCGGACAGATCACAGGTCTTGGTGATGAAACAGACCCTGCACTCCAGTTCATAGACAACATAGCATTCAACAATTGCGAGCCTCCTGTGACGATCGTTCAGGAGACTGTAAGAGACCAGCAGGGGCGAATTGTAGTCGTCGTAAATATCCCGAAGGGGGACCACCGCCCATATCGGACGAATCGGGGCGTGTACTACGTGCGGACCGCATCAGGACGCAGGCAGGCGTCTCGCGAAGAACTCTTGCGACTGTTCCAATCCACCGAGAGCTTTTACTACGACGAAACCTCTGTAATTCAAAGTAATGTTGCGGATCTGGACGACAAAGCGATAGAACGGATGCTGGAAGATATTACGGGACAAGGCTTTGATATTGCAGGCATTTCAGGTGAGCGTCTCTTAGTAAACTGGCATCTGGTCAGAGAAACAAAAACAGCCGTCGGGACGCATCCCACCCCCACTCTTACAGGAATTCTCTTTCTTGCCAGCCACCCGCAACAGTTTCTTCCTTACGCGTACGTCTCCGCGCTTCGCATCCCTGGAACCGATATATCGGCAGAACCTTACGATCAGAAGCATATCGAGGGGCGCATGGTGGATATGCTCCATGATGTGCTGCGGTTTCTGGATATTCACCTGATGCGCCCCCACAAAATCGTTGGGCTGCTGCCTGAAGTGCAACCCGAGCTCCCGGTGGTTACGTTGAGAGAATCTCTTGTGAACGCGCTGGCACACCGTGATTACACAATCTCTGCGCCTGTGCGTGTGATCGTCTTTGATGATCGTGTTGAGATACGGACACCAGGGCAGCTTCCGAACACGGTCACGATCGAGTCTATGAGGTGGGGTGTCCATGTCCTGCGTAACCCGACGATCTACAACGTCTTTCTGAAGTTGGGGTTTGTAACCGATGCGGGAAGTGGTATTCCGAGGATGATTCGCGTGTTTCGTGATGCTACAGGGCAGGAACCTATTCTTCGCATGGAGGGGAATGAATTCGTTACAGCATTCCCCCGGTCTTCCATGTTGTGATCTTCTGGATTGATTTCGCCCGGGAGCCAGTGCGGGCGGTTATTGAGAGACCTGCGAGGGAAGCCTTCGAATCATTAGGGTGTGATCCGGGTGGCTATCTGCACTTTCATCAGTTCTTCGGTCTTCTTCAGAAACGATATGGCTTTTCTATAAAATATTGGAAAATCGACCGGAGGAATCTCCTCGTCATAAAAGTTTTTATGTAAAGTATTAAGTTCCAGAAATAACGTGTGATACGTTTCGTCTCCGGTTTCTTTGCTCACACTTCTTGTATAATCGAAAAATTTTGCATGACTTGGAATATGCGTACCAGATAACGACGCCAATGCCTTTATTGATTGCGTCACCGCACCCCACAAAAGTTCAGAGGATTTCCTAAACTCGTTTTTACTGAAATATTTATTGGCGTTCGATAGATATTTATTTCCGGTTTTTAGATACCTTGAAGTAATATCACTCAAACCCGACGACTCGTCCATCTCTGTCATCTATTGTTACCTTCTTAATATCCGCACCAAGAACGCCGACATCTACAAGAACTTCCCACTCAGATCTGGTTTCGTCGAGGGTCGCCTTCTTCAATTGTGAAAAGGGATACCCGGCTTTGGTCCTTACAAACTCCATTGCCCTGTCAACAACTTCATCGGTATACATAGTTCAGGTAAATGAAGATGTCAATATAAAAACATATCGCCCCGTCGGGGCTGTTTTATGCGATGGAAGCTCCCGAATCCGGATGTGTGATCATGGTGTCCGGTGACTGCCCCCATCATGACGCGTACAAACACTCTACAGATTCGCCATCCGTGCAATATCCTGCATATTCCACCCGATCGCCCCAATAGAATCCATGATTTCCCTTAATTCAGGAGTGAACCCACTTTTAGAGACCACAAGATAATATTCCTTCCTCTCTCCATTATGCCACTTCACCAGATCTTTTTTCTTCTTCAGACTCTCCAGGATGCCGCATCCAGCCGTTTTATTCGTCCATTTCACCTCCCCGAATAGTATCTCGCGGGCATCTCTATTGACCGCCACCATGTCTATCTCATCCCCTCGCCGGTTCCACCACCTACCGATCCCGGACGCCTTGAAAGGCAGGTTATCAAGAGCGATTTCTGTTACGATGTCTTCAAAAACCCTGCCAACAAAGGACGGTAGCTCTGCCATCGTTTGTTCCAGTGCGATCTCGTATCTACCAGATTCTAAAAAGGATATGTTTGGGTTTACAAATCTGAACCAGAAACGCACCGTATTATCCTTTATGAAGTACCGCCCCATCTTTTTTCCACCCAGGAGTGGTTCTCTCCGTTCAATGATATCGAATGTGCTGGCAAGTTCGTTTAAGTATTTGCCAAGACTGTTCATCGGAATGTCTGTAGTGTCTGAAATCTCTTTTAAGGTGTTCTTTCCGAGTGATGCTGCCTCAAGTATCGAGAAATAAGTGGTATAGTTTTTTCCGAACTCGTTTATCAGGATCTGTCTGACCTCGTCCTGCAAGAGCGCGTTCTTGCCGAAGATCATGGATTTCAGAACACTTTCGTAACTGTCAAGCCCGTAACTTTCCACCAGTTGATAGTACCTTGGAGTGCCACCAAGTGTAGAATATATCTTTACAATCTCTTCTTCGCTTTTGAATCCCATGTCCATGCATATCTTTCTAACCCACCTATAGTTTAGAGGTTTAAGATCGATTTTAGCAGTAGACCTACCGTATAGCGGCTCTTTTTCGTCTATAAAGATTTTTTTCATCAGTCCGATGTATGAGCCCACAAAGACCAGGAGTATACGCGAGGTATCCGAATAACGATCCCAGTACTTCTGGAATATAGAGAATATGGCAGGATCAACCGCTCGGAAGTTCTGAAATTCATCGAAGACCACGATAAGATGCCTATCTTTCGAATACTCAAATAAAAACCTTATGAAATCATCCCAATTGGAAAAATCGGGCACGAAACTGCCGGAGTTCACCCTCACAATCCCTGAGAATTCTTTCAGTAGCAGAGCGCTGGTTTTTTTATCCACAAAGAAGTACATTGGTTCAAGAGATTCCAGAACGAGCCGCGTCTTCCCAACCCGCCGCCTGCCATAGATAACGAGCATATGTGCATGTTTGTAACTGAGGGTGGATAGGTTTCTGATCACAGCGACTTCTTCCTGCCTGTTATAAAATCTCATGATAAACAATCGTACTTTTTGGTATAATACTTTTTTGTACAATTGTGGGTCAACGTACGTGATTGGGAATCGATGCAACAGGTGGCAATCGAGGATACGATCGAAGATACGATCGACGCTCCCGAATCCTGCCCCCAGCCCCCAGTGATCCGCAGCCCCTCCGAACCTTTATGATAACGGGCGTGAGAGGGATTATCACATGCCCATAGATTCGATCGGTACCATATTCGGCGAAACAGGCTTTGCGGATTTCAGATTCGCGGTTTCGGAGCCCCGGACGTTGCAGGGGGACTATCTCAAGATATGGCACGAATCCGACGGTTGGGTGCTTGCTCAGGTGGTCGCGATCACCAGATCAAACGAAAAGATCACGGTTGCGAGCGCACTGGACAAACGGAACGATGTGGGCTCCGACCGGGTGGTTGCAAAGGCTATGGTCATCGGATCGCGGCAGAACAGAGTCCTCAGGGTACCAAAAACGCCGTTCGTCCCGGGTGATCGGGTCTTTCGTGCTGACCCGGAACTGATCGCGGAGGCGCTCGGACTCGGAGGCGGCAACGTATATCTCGGGCTCCTTGAGGGGCAGAGGATACCTGTGCACCTCAATGCGAACACGCTCGTGCAGAAACATGTAAGCATTCTCGCACGCACAGGCAGCGGCAAGTCGTATGCAGCGGGCGTCATCATGGAGGAACTCCTCGATCAGGGGATCGCCCTTCTGATAATCGACCCGCACGGCGAGTACACCTCACTCCGAGAACCAGCAACAGAGGGCGACTTTGAGCGCTTCGGCATATCGCCATCCGGATACGGGGATCGGCTGACCGCGTACACGCCTGCGGACATGGTACTGAATCCAGGGGCAGACCGGGTGTTTCGGCTCAATGGAGTCAATCTTAAGGCAGGAGACCTCTCACGGATTCTTGGCATCCAGTCCGGAACCCAGATGGGCGTTATCTACGAAGCGATACAGAAGATACGCGCAGAGAAGAGCAGATACGCGATCGAGGACATCATCTTCGAGGTGGGAACCAGCAGCAGCAATGCAAAATGGGGCGTTTTGAGCACCCTTGAATCGATTCGGGATGCGGAGATCTTCTCTCAAGATCCAACCCAGGTTCAGGAACTGGTTCAATCGGGAATGGGGTCGATAATTGACATGAAAGGCGTTGTGCCGGATATGCAGGCGATGATCGTTGCACGGCTCTGCGAGGAGCTTTTCGAGGCACGGAAGATCAATCTCATCCCTCCGATGATGCTTGTCATCGAGGAAGCGCACAATTACTGCCCTGAGAAGGGTTTCGGCAAGATGGTCAGCACCGACATACTGCGAACGATTGCGTCAGAGGGCAGGAAGTTCGGGCTTGGCATGATGGTGATCTCCCAGCGCCCGGCAAGGATCGACAAGAACGTGCTCTCGCAGTGCAACACCCAGATCATCCTGAAGGTCACGAATCCGAACGATCTGCAGGCGATCAGGAAAGGACTCGAAGGAATCAGTGTCGAAGCGGAGGATGAGATCAAACGGCTGCCTCCCGGGGTGGCGATGGTTGTGAGCGGCGACATCGAGCGACCGATAATAGTCGAGATCCGCGCACGGAAGAGCAGGCATGGCGGCGGCTCGGTCTCTGTTACCGAGCCTGGGGAGCGAAGCGAGCAAAAAGAGCAAAGAGAAGTGCGAACTGCACCTGAACCGCTGTTTAATTTTGAGACAAAGCCAGAAGAGGAACGTGAGGGGCAGGATGGGGTGGAGGAGTGGAAAGCTCCTGAAAAGAAGAAGACCGACAGTCTGTTTTCGAAGTTTTTCGGAAGCGGGAAGTCGTGAGTCCGTATGCACAGGTTCGGCAGACATTCGTGTAGCGTCTCTTCGATTTCGCGAATTAGTTGTTTTTCGGTGACTTTTTAATTTATTCCGGATAAATGGATCATTGCAAAAAAAGATTAACCGCAGAGGGCGCGGAGGTTCCAGAGCGTCGTTATTTTACTCTGCGTCACTTTGCGCTCTCTGCGGTTTTTCGAATCGTCCCGGAAGATAATAAAAAGTCTCGTTTTTCATATACAGAAATGTCAAAGGACATGAGCACTTCTCCTTCTTTTATGTACCTCATCCAACTGATATGTGGGGTTTTCTTCGTCCATACGCAATGACAACCCCCCTGATGCGGTTGTCCAATTGTCATCCCCAACATCGTGTTGTCACCAAATTACCACCAAATTACCATCATGATGACATGCTCGTGGCACACCCTTCACAAATACATATATATCAATGTGACACCAACCATAGAATTACCACGTATTTTTTGTTCTCAAGAATCCGTTCGCGTGGGTGGCGCAGCTCCTCTCCGGGGCTGCGCATTTCAATCATCAATTGCCCCAATCCATGCTCCGCATCAAATTTAAGTTTTAGTTGCACTAAATTGTAGAGTCCGGAGTCGCGAACTTGACAGAAGACCACGCACATCCCGGACTGCAAATCCTGACCACAGAGGACGTGTACGAACCCGCAGAGGACTCACACCTCATAATCGACGCGGCACTCGACGCAATTGACAGAGACGGGCACAAACGAATGCTGCGCATCCTTGAGATCGGCACCGGATCCGGGATCGTGTCGTCGGCTATGATGCGTCATGCGCCCATGCACTTCTACGCAGCAACCGACATCAGTCCTCATGCGGTCGCATGCGCGAGGAGAAACGGTGTGCAGGTAGTTCGTGCGGATCTCTTCGCGGGACTTTCGGGGAGATTTGATCTGATCGTCTTCAATCCGCCGTACCTCCCAACCGCGCCTGACGAGCACGTCTGCGGCTGGCTCGATTACGCATGGAACGGCGGGGACGACGGGTGCGCCACAATCAACCGGTTCATCGAGGATGCGCCCGCGTTTCTCGCTGACGGTGGTAGTATCCTCCTGCTGATCTCCTCGCTTGACGGGATTTCCGGTGTGCGCGAGCGCATGGGACTGTCGGGATTCGCCGTGCGTGAGGTTGCGAGCGTGCGGTGCCCGGGGGAGCGGCTCG
>JAGGRW010000080.1 GCA_021159385.1 Methanosarcinales archaeon | reverse complement strand
CGACTTCCAGCCCGCGGATATCCTGTTGAGTTTGCACGCGAACATCAATTCCCGGTTCCGATGACCTCGACCAGCCGCCCCACCACCTCGTCCACACCGTCCCCGGTCGCGGTCGAGATTTGGTACTCCCACTCGCCGTGAAAGTCGGGGAGGTCACACTTGTTTGCTACAGCCACAACCGGAATTTCGAGTGTCTTCGTAATCTCATGGAGGAGCTTCATCTGGGCAGTGAGCGGATACCCGCAGTGCTCGGCTGGGTCGATCAGGAAGAGCGCGGCAGTGCCTACGTTTCTGAGCGCGGTTATCGCCTGCAACTCGATATTGTTCCGGTCACTGAGCGGGCGGTCGAGAAGCCCGGGCGTGTCTATGATCTGATACTGCTTTCCGCCGCGGGAGAAGTGCCCGATGTAGATTCCTTTTGTTGTGAACGGATACGAGGCGATCTCGGGTCTCGCATCGGTCACATACCTCACGAAACTCGATTTTCCGACGTTCGGATACCCGGCAACGACGATCGTCGGCACATCGGAGATGTCAGGCAGTTTCCTGAGGATATTCCGCGCATCATTCAGAAAAGAGAGGTTACCGTCCACCTCGTGCACGATCGAGGAGATCCTTGCATAGCAAGCTTTCCTGAGACGAACCGGGTCGCCGGATCGCATCTTTCGGAGGGTTTCACGCGCAATCAACTGGATCTGGTTACCTGCCCACTGCAGGGACGATAGCGACATCCTGAGTTCGTCGATTCCGACGAGAATGTCTGTTAATTCGGAGTAAAACGGGGACAATTCGTCAAAGTTCGGAAAATCGTGCACCGTTTTCAGAAGGCGGTCCGATAGGATCTCGGTTGACGCCCGGACCATCGTTCGCTGGACTTCAATTGTCCGCTTCTTCGCTGTAGCGGAACGCAGGGCACGCCTGAACGCGAGGTCGATGAGTTCGTCCGCGGTTGGGACGGTGCGCAATTTTTCGTAGATCATGATAGTATACAGTCGGGGGAGTGGTTAAGACTCGCGATTCACCGGATGCTGTTATCACAACAATCCCATCAGATCGTCCGGAGAGGTGCAAACAGGTGCTGAACCTTTCAGAGGTGCCGATACGGAGGACTTTCCATTCTTCGCGTCTTGGCGTTCCGGTTTAACGAGAAAGGCGCAAAGGCGAGAGAGATGCAAAGGTATGGGGGATTGTTCACGTTGTCGACTTTGAGTTTTTAAGCCGGTTTTCAGATGAGGGATCCGTTTTATTTAAGTTTATATGGTTGAATCGACTTATTTTGGAGGTTACTTGTGAACGACATATTTTTAGGTTCAGAGCTTTAACTGATCTTTGGTGATTCCTATGGGAATAAAAGCTAAAACGAAGATTTCGGAGAAATATCAGAATGCGGTTGATGAATTTACGAGAAGGGCGCTTGAGAAGTGGGGAGATCGCATAGACAGCATCGTTTTGTTCGGATCTGTAGCAAGAGGGGAAGCCAGAGAAGATTCCGATATTGATGTTCTGGTCGTCTGGCGTGGGGATGAATCAGATGGTTGGAGATCTATGACCGGACTGTCGTTTGATGTGCTTCTGGATGTGAGAGAGTACATCTCTATAAAAGTAATTGGTTTAAAGGATTTGGGGCTGAAAACCCCGTTTATGAGGAACGTGTTGAGGGAGGGTATAAAAATTGTATGAAACGATTTTTTCACAAAAAATCGAGTAAAAACTGCCCTTCGGGTGAGGGCTGGCGATATACTCTTTTGTAAATGAAAATAATATGTGTACTATAAAAAAATATACTCATCACAAATACATCGCAGTCACCCCAAAATCCGCGCAACCGCCGCCTCAAGCTCGATCATCTCCTGCTCTCCAGTCCGCATGTCCCGCAGCGTGACCATGCCAGCCTCAACCTCCTGCGTTCCGCCATGCCGCGCTATTCTGGCATCGGGACGCATACAGCGTTTCATATCACCGCGAGATCGTAAATTCTAATCAACGCAAGACCTTCTTTAATACCGTCTTCGGTGCCAATTTCAAATTTATCCCCATATTTGACAGGGTTATTTGTATATCCCCAGTTTACCGTGCTTACATCACCCTGATTCCAGTAAACCCCAGTCGGCCAATTCTCAAGAATGCTGCGCCTAAAGAAGACCACTGCGCCAAAAACAGGACAACCCCACTGTTTTGATGCTCCAGCAAGACCATGTTTGGCAAAGTATGAAGCACCTGAGGAGCCTTCACCTACCGGATAGACGGAATGCACCAGATTCAAAACAACATCCACATCTGGATTGGAAAGATATTTGTGTCGTAGCCCATAGGTGTCGTAGCATACGCACATAAAATATTTAACGCCATTCAACTCAAAAATACGAGATTTACCGTCTTCTTCGGACAGGTAATCATCTGCAAGTTTGATATGCCCCCTTTCCTGCGGTGCTGGATGGAACTTTCGCCCTATAGCAATTATACCATCCCTATCAACAGCTAATCCGATCTGATCTCCGGCATAATTACCCGCTATATGCATATTTAGCTTTCCATCCTCCTCTTTGGCTTGTAGGTCCTGGGTTCTGCCGTCACTGATCCTTAGGGTCGCTTTCTCCCCCACATCGATCGTTATTTCGACTGAGTTTCCATCTTTGGAGATATGTATGGTTTTGCCATCATCGGATTTGTGAATCTCTGCATCGTTCACCCAGTCAATATCGTAATCGTCCGTAAAGTACCTTAAGAGCCCCTCGCTGTCGTTCCCTGGGACATTATCCCAGCTAAACATATACCCCACACTACCATCTGTGCCAATGCAAACAATGATGTGCGCCTCCACGCCTTCAAGAATGTCTCTTATCTGCGCTTCAACCCACTTGTACATCTTACGTGGCTCTTTTTCATAGTTGTAAAACCACCCACCCGGAAATAAAATAACCCCATCTCCAGATGTTTCTTTTGCAATATGATCTACAATGGTGCGCAATTCCCCCATCCGATCATCATTTGAGTAGTCTTTGTCACTATCTGATTGAAGAACAACCGTTGCAACCCAGCCATTCAAGTCTTTTCTTCTGCTTTCGATAATATTCTTGAATTTTGCAACGTCATCAGAATTATCCGGATTTAGGCTGCACCACTGCATCTCCTTCGAATAAAGCCTGACTGTAGGTTTTAAATTCCCGGTTAACTCTGGCAGAAAATCTCTTAACGTATCATACCACGCTCGCTGTTCGTCCCTGTAATACGGGTCGTTATCCTTTGCTCTGGTTTTATCGCAAGTAAAAGCCCATCGCCCCAACGAAAAACCCGATTTGGATTTGTATGGATAGCTCAAGAGAGCTATTTTCCGCGGAATTGTGAAATGTTGAGATTCATCAAATTCCACAACAAATCCCGGATTAGGAACAAAATAATCACAGTTCGGAAGCGTGTCGGTATAAACAAAGTTTTTATTCCCTCGATAATTCTGAAGATTTGTAAATATTCTTTTGAGATCTTCATAATGCGGCGTATCTCTGAAGTTTTCTGGGTTTGTTCCGATATTAAATTTATAATTTGGTTTTACATCCCCATAAATCTTCTCAAGCATTCTTTTGACAGTATCTTTGCAGTCAGGACATCTTTCATCATGATGTTCCGTTTGCACCACCTCATCAGAATGTCCGTTTAGGGGTGGCACTGGCTCAGACTGCGGCTTTGCAGTCGGGTCTCTTGATGGGGGTGCCTCCATGATATCAAATCCCAGTCTTTTCAAAAAGCTATTCGTTTCCTGCCCACCATTAAAACTCGAAGAATTGAGTTCCTCGCCATTAGCAAACTTGTTGGCTAACGATATCACATACTTCGGTGGATATCGCTTCCCCTCACACTCAAGGAAAAACTTTTTCGAGTTCCTGCCGGCAGGTACCCCCTCTGAATCGATCTTCTGCACAGCCTCAATGATATGCCCCCTTTCGATAGTTGATGGTATCATTTGTCAAAACTCCTCCCAACACCACGATAGATGGTAATAACATATGTGAATAACACATCATAAATGCACCACAATCACCCAACAATCCGCGCAACCGCCGCCTCAAGCTCGATCATCTCCTGCGCTCCTGTCCGCATATCCCGCAGCGTGACCATGCCAGCCTCGACCTCCTTCGCGCCGACGATCACAGCGTAATCCGCACCGATCGCATCGGCATGTTTCAGTTGTGCCCCAAATTTCCTGCCGCTGATATCGATCGTGGTGCGCACGCCCGCGTCATCCCGCAGCCTGCTTGCAACCCGGATTGCGTCCTCTGCCACATCCGGCAGAAAGACAACCGCTACCCGCGGCTCACGCGGCGGCTCGATTCCGCAGACCTCAAGCACCCGGTCAAACCCGATTCCAAAGCCGCACGATGGCGTCTCGCTGCCGCCGAAGAGCTGCGCGAGCCGGTACGTGCCGCCGCCGCAGATCTGGTTCTGTGCGCCAAGCCCTGCTGTGTACATCTCAAAGACCATGCCGGTGTAGTAGTCAAGCCCTCTCACGATTCCGAAATCGACCTCGTAACGGGTGCCGTAGTGATCCAGTACAGCGAGGGTCGCCTGAAGCTCTTCGAGCGGCTGCGCATCATTGGTGATCGATCTGGCTTCATCGATATCCGCATCGAGAAGTGCTGGCAGACGATCCCGCATATCCGGTTGATCATGTAGCAGCAGCTCAAGACCGTCTATGTCCTTCTTGTCCATCAGCCGCATCGCTTCTGCCTGCATCTCGGAATCAAGGTCATGGATCATTCCGCGAACGACGCCGAGATGCCCGATGCGGAGGTCAGCCTCGATTTCGATATCCGAAACCATGGCGGCTGCAAGCGCGATCGCCTCTGCTTCCGCCTCTGCGCGGTCGCTTCCGATCAGCTCGACACCAAACTGCCAGAACTCCCGGAATCTTCCTTTCTGCGGGCGTTCGTACCGAAAACAGTTCTCGAAGTAGTAGAGCCGGATCGGCTTTGGCGATACCGACATCTCGTTTACGTACATGCGGAGCACTGGTGCGGTCAGTTCAGGGCGGAGCGCGATATCTCTGCCGCCTTTGTCTGTGAATGTGTATAATTCATCGACGATCGCTTCGCCTGATTTGATCGTGAAGAGTTCGGTATGCTCGAATGTGGGGGTCTTCACTTCTCCGTAGCCCCAGTGTTCTGCGGTTCCTCGCATTCGGTTCTCGATGTATCTGCGCTTCTCGGTTTCCGCGGGGGTGAAGTCGCGGGTGCCTCTTGGTCGGTTTAGTTTCATGTGTGGGGGTCCTCGGGTTGGGTCTATTCCATCCATAGATATTCAAAGGTTTTTACGGCCATGTGTTATAGTACCGGCATCCGTATCGTCGTTTTTGCCCGTACTGCCGGAGTGTTTTAAAGCAGTAAGTCCCGATTCGGTTATTTTGTACTTCTGTGATCTGCTTTTGGGCTTATCCGGGATGGTAAAAGCCAACAATCCATTTTGTAAGAGTGGTAGAATGTGTCTCTTGTAATTCCTGTAAGCAGGCGAAAGATTGAGGTAATTCAGGATCTCCTGCTTCTTCCGTTCTGTTCTGCAGAACTCAAGTATCCGGATAACTTGCTCACTAACTTGCTCACTTACCCCCACATCGGGGTGTGCAGCCAGGATCGTCATGAAATAATTACGATCGTCATCAGTTTCAAAAACCGGTTCCGGAGACCCGTTCTCCTTCATCGCCCGCTTTATTTTCGGAAAACCCGTGCCTCTCCCTTCGGTAAGATGCAATTCCTTTAAAAAATCCCCGATTCGGCGGTTGCGGTATCTTCTTGCGGTAACGTGTTCATTATTCAGGTTATCTTTGTTAAGCGGAGGAAGCGGTCCCGGATAGCTGATAATCTCGATCCTGCTTGGAAATATGCGGACCTCAACTGGCGTTTCGCTTTGATAGCTGCGATTGCGAAGCGCATTCACAACGGCTTCTTCGACGGCTTCATAAGGATAGTTGAAAAACCGGATGGCTTCTGCCTGACCCGGAACTTTGCGAACCGATTCGGTTATCACATTGTTTTTTAGATTGGTGAGCGCAGATCTGATCTGTTGTTGAACCGGTCCCGTAAACGTCTTTTCGGTGAAGCGGTCCCCGGTATCCTCTTCAAACTCTACGACGTCAATCCGGGCGCCACGAAATAACCATTCCGGATGCTCATTAAAAAAGAGCAATCCGGCATTTTTCGACTTCAAATACTCATCCGGTCCTTCGATGATGTTCATTTGCCGGCACAGATCAGAGAAAGGCAAATCCGTGGATTCGGACAAGAGAGCACTCCTTGTTTCGGCGAGATGCGACTCGATCAACGTCAGGTTTAGATCCGTTATCGCAGCACCGTGATTGATCTGATCATCAAAAGGAATCTGATTTGCCATCAGTCAGGAGTCTCCTCTGGTCTGTTTCGTGTGTTACACAATATGCCTCACCCCTGCCACCTGCACCCAACTACCCGCGACAAGCATAATCCACGCCCTCCCGCAGGTACCAAATCGCCTCCTCGATCCTGCTCAGCTCCTCAAACCCATAAGAGAGCCGCATCTGCCTTCTTCCGACCTCAACCATGCCGCCGCCACGATGGACGCAGAACTCTCCGGGAAGGTAGGTAACCCGCGGCTTTCGTGCACCGGGCGGGCCGTCGAGATCAGGGTCCCCTGTCGCTCTCGTTAGAAAATGATACAGGCGAGACCCTGTATCCGTCCTGATCCCCTCGTCAAAGGTCAGATAGTAGTAAAATCCTGCCCTGCCCCCTGTGCAGCCAGAAACGAAACTCCCAAGAGTCTCATCGAGAAACGCCCTGACCGCGACCGCCCGCTCACGGTATCCGGCTCTAACCTTCTCGATCTGACCCTTTATGTGGTGATCCAGGATGTAGCTTGCGATCTCCTGCGTGATCAACGGCGCACTGAACCCAACGTCGTTTGTCCGCTGAACCATCGCACGCATGAAGACGCCAGGAGGTCCGATCATGTACCCGATCCTGAGCGCGGGAGCAAGCACCTTGGATAGCGTCCCGACTTCGTAGACGAGCCCCATGTCGTCATTGCGGAATCCTGACTCCGGCTTTGTGCAATCGGGATCGTGTATCAGATCTTCGTACGCCTTGTCAAATATTATTGGAATCCTTTTATTCAAATCTACCGAGAGTTCCGTCACGATTCTAACCAGTTCCCTTCTGCGCTCGTTTGTAAGGATTGTGCTCGTCGGATTGTTGACAGTCACGATGTAGACGAACCTGATCTCCCTTCGCCGACCTTCGTCGAGTGCTTCGATCAATTCCCTTAGCAGATCGGTCCGTATCCCACGATCGTCCTCAGGAACTGCCAAAATCTGAAACCCAGTACGGAGAAGGAGGTTGCAGTAAATGTAGTAGGTCGGATCAGTTGTTATCACGATGCCAGGTTCAACAAGACGCGCAACTCCGTCGAGCAGGCTTGTTGCGCCATTTGGCCCTATTATAATCTCTTTCTCGTCCAGTATCCCTTCGTCCAGACCCTTGATCCGGTTGTTGAGATGATACCGTCTGATCGACTCGATCAGGTTCGGGGACCCTTTTGACCCGCCATAGTTCAGCGCAACCCGGTACTGTTTTGGATTTGCGAGAACCGCCCTCTGCGCCTCTTCGATCAGTTTTCGAGGTATCGTCCGCTCGTTCACGTACCCGACCCCGAGGTTGATATCGATTCCATCCCTGAAATCAAGCGCAAAGTCAGTCATCATCCTGTTGACTGGCGATGGCACAGAGGATGCGCGACCATACGCGGTCAGGGGAATCTCGTGAATCTCGTGAATCT
This sequence comes from Methanosarcinales archaeon, assembly GCA_021159385.1. Classification (GTDB taxonomy): domain Archaea; phylum Halobacteriota; class Methanosarcinia; order Methanosarcinales; family Methanogasteraceae; genus Methanogaster_C. The sequence continues at coordinate 5,872 of JAGGRW010000080.1, read as the reverse complement.
CGCCCGGCTTCATCATCTACTCCTATTACATGACACAGTCATTATTTGAACTTATGTCGTGTTCGTGTCTGCGTCCGGAAGCGCGCGCCCGTCCTCGAAACTCGCAAAACCACTCGACCGCAAAACCTGCCGGTCACCGGTTACGATCAGTCCCTCGACACCGTCCAGACGCTCGATCAGATCCATTCCCCTCGCTTCGCCGAGCACGAATACCGCAGTCGCGAGCGCGTCGGCATCGGTCGCAGTCTCTGCGACGACTGTTACGCTCAGCAATTCGCAAGCAGCATATCCGGTCGCAGGATCGATTATATGCGATGCCCGTGCCTCTTCGCTGAAATACCGCTCATAATTCCCGCTTGTTGCAACTGACATGTTATCGGGGTGTATTATGGTCAGATACTCGGTTTTATTCTCCGGATTCCGGAGAGCGATCACCCACGGCGCGCCTTTCTCCTTGTTGCCGATTGCCCTGATGTCCCCGCCCGCGTTCACGAGCGCGTCTTTGATGCCGTGCTCTTCCAGAACCGCGATCGCCCTGTCAATCGCATATCCCTTCGCAATGCCGCCAAGAGTGATCTCCATTCCTTTCTGGCTAAAGTAGATGCTGTTATTTTCAATTGATATATTTCTATAATTTACCAGTTTCAACGTTTCGTTGATCTCATCATCGGTCGGTGGCGATCCGGCGCGCATCCTCTCCTTCCACAGGTTTATTATCGGCAGAACTGTTATGTCGAAGGAGCCGTTGCTAAACCGTGAATGTTCAATCGATTTATCGACGAGATACTGCAAATCAAGAGATGCATTCGGAAGAAATCCGTTTTTATTCAGCCTCGCGACCTCGCTCAACTCGACGCCCTCTGTATGGCTCATCAGATGGGCGATTCGGTAGACCTCCGCGAATGCGCAATCGATAGCGGACTCTCCAACGGACGCGTTCTGGTGCATGACTGTTATTGCGACATCGGTATTCATCGCAACCCTTGTGCCCTCGATGCGGTGGCTGTGGCTGTGGCTATGGTTTTGGCTACGGCTGTCGCCATCGTCGTAGTCCTGGTTGTGACTGTAGTTGTGATCGTAGCTCTCGTCGTTCACGCATCCCGATAACGCGACCAGAGCGATCGAAATAGCTAAGAGAACCGTAAGAATTCTTTTTTTCATCGTAACCACTCAGGTATGTTAATTGGTCTTCCGATTGCGATTCTGTACTCTCTGGCAATGAAAATAAGGGTCTTTGATATCTCGCGTTGCAGTGACCAAAACCCCATGAGACTTTTTGATATTTTCGAGATAAGGTTTCGGAAAACCACAGAGGACACAGAGAGACACAGAGGGTGCGAAAGATAAAAATAACAACTCTCTGTGATCCTCTGTGCTCTCTGTGGTTTAATCTTCCGTACCATAACCAAATTTTCCAGAAGGGTGGAAAGGGTGCATGCAACGCGAAGTACCAGAGAGCCAAAAATAATCACAGATGGCGCAGAGGAACGATAGAAGCATTTAACCATTTATTTTCCCTCCGCGCCCCTCTGCGTACTCTGCGGTTATATCCCGTGTTTGGTTACAGTATGCTCCATGCCCCGGGTAGTTCCTGCATAGTGAAGTCCCACGATAGTGGTTTAGGTACATGAGTAGTTACCATTCATCGCATCCTTTCATTCATCCGGTCGTAAGATCGCAAGCGCATCAATTCAAAAGCAGCGTCCATGACACAAACCAGAGGATCATGGTCATGAAAGCTACGTAGAACCAGTCCTTCCATGTAAACTGGTTCACATCCATCCCTAACTGGGCGTAGATCGGTTTCTGGATGTAGAACGCAAAAAGCAGTACCAGATATGAAAAATTATTCGTGTCAGGGGTCAGGGCGTAAAAGCATACCAATCCGGATGCTATGCCGAAGATGGATGAAACGACCGTCTTCTTGATGCCATCGATGTGTCGCTTACGCCGGTCGATAGGCGTTGTCGCGACATCGGCGGGTTCTTCCGCTTTCACAGGTTCTCTCGCAATCTTTTTTTTGCTCATCGAAAGAGAGAGATGACCCAATCCGGTATCAATGTTGCGGTTGCGGCAGTGTCTCCAGGATTTGATAAAATAGTAAAGAGTGGAAGAGTCCCCCAGACCCCGATGAACGACATACAAACTGCGAAAACGCCAGCTAATTAAAAAGTTTCGACCCAATCTGTCAGCCGTTTGTCCATATCCTGATTACATGATTCCCCGTGGTATCTCTGTCAGCACCAGGTATATCAGAAAGCCGATGAACCCGATCAGCAGTATCCCAGCGCCTGCGACCTTTGCAATTACTGTAAACTCCTCTTTGCTTGGCTTTCTCGCCAGCTTGAGTATCCTCGTATACTCACTGAGTTTGATGGAATCGATCGAAGCCATGATTTCAATCTTCAGCAGACGAAGTCGATGCCGTACTTCCGAACAACGTTCATTCCGGAACCTTTTCCGTAGATCTGTGGAGATCTAACGCCTGTAACGACGAGCATGGTTCGCACCGAGTTATCAAGCGACGGATCGATCTGCGCACCCCATATCAGGCGAGCATTCGGATCGATACGCTGATAAACCTCCTCCACGACGCCCTCCGCTTCGGCGACGGTCATATCCGGTCCGCCGACGACGTTGACAAGTGCTGAGGTCGCGCCAGAGATGTCCACATCCAATAACGGGCTTCTGAGTGCCTTTTTCACTGATTCGCCTGCCTTGTTCTCGCCGTCCGCCTCGCCGAGCCCTATCATCGCAACGCCGCCCTTCTGCATGATCGTCCGCACGTCTGCGAAATCGAGATTGACCAGTCCGGGTTTTGTGATCAGTTCGGTGATCCCTTTCACCGCGCGCATCAGAACCTCGTCGCAGACCTTGAACGCAACCTGTAGCGGGAGTCTCGGCACAACTTCCATCAAACGGTCGTTCGGAACAACGATAACAGTGTCTGATACCTCCATCAACCGCTTGAGCCCTGCTTCGGCGTTACTCCGCCTGATCGAGCCCTCCGCAGTGAACGGAAGTGTCACAATCGAGATCGTCAGTGCGCCAGCCTCCTGTGCGGATTTTGCAACGACCGGCGCTGCTCCTGTGCCTGTGCCGCCACCAAGCCCGCAGGTGATGAAGACCATGTCTGTTCCGGCGACAACATTCTGAATCTCGTCAAGGCTCTCCTCAGCAGCAGCCTCACCGATCTGCGGCACGCTGCCCGCCCCCAGCCCCTTTGTGTTCTTGCGCCCGATCAGAACCTTCTGACCTGCGTTGATGTACAGTAGATGCTGGGCGTCCGTGTTCAGAGCGCACAGGTCCGCGCCCGCGATACCGTCCTCCATCATCCGCTGGATCGTATTTGAGCCCCCGCCACCACAGCCGACAACAGCGATATTCGTCCGGAGTTCGGATAGAATCTTCTCCAGTTCCTGATCAGCTTCGGTAGATCGGTCCTGCAGATATATTGGCGAGTCTGCCTGCATCTCTGCTCGAGACATTGCTTCTTCCACGATGGATTTCATAATTTAGTCCTCCGGTTATAGTATTTGCGTCCTTTAGTATTTAAACGTAATTATTACCGGCGGTGCTCTCGAAACACGCCCCTTCTTCATCCATCCGTCAGTATAATCACATTTCCCCTCCCTTTCTTCACCTTCTTGACGATTCTTCGATCCTCGAGGTCGGTTATCATCAGGCTCACCTTCGCCTCCGAATACCTGAGTCGCGCTCTCAACTCCTTCTGGGTGATCCTGCCGCCTTCGCCACGGATGATCGAGATCACCTCCTGCAGATCGGATGGGAGGTCGAATGGTGGATCGGATTGAAGTTCAGTACGACTTTCCGGAAGCGACTCTGGCTTGGGGTCTTCCGGCACTGGTTTTGGCACTGGCTCCACTTCCGGTTCAGGTTCTCGTTCCGGAACTGAAACTGGCTCCGGTTCCGCCACCTCGCCCGCACCCCCTCCCGTTTCGCGCTTCTTCCGCCGCGTGAGGAAGACATATCCTGATGCCAGCAGAAGAACAAGAGCGAGAATGCCAGGAATAAGAGTCGTTTCAGTGGAGCTTGCGGGTTCAGCCTCACCAAACGCCTCTGCATCAGATTCTTCGATGTTATACAAGTCCTCGCTGAAATTCAGGTCATCGTACAGGAACTCTTCCTCAATCGACGGAAACATCAGGAGATCGAGCACAAACTCACCATCCCCGACGATCACAATCTCCTCTTCCGCACAATACTCGAGCAGATTGTCCTGATAATACTCGGCACGGATAGTGTACGCCCCTTCAGGCAGTTCGAACGAGTAATCTCCTGATTGCGCCACCAGAAACTGCGGCGGCGTCGAATTCACCTCGATTATCACGTCTTCGAGCGCATCGAACGTTGACCACTCATAAGCAGTCCCATGCACAACAGCACAGGACGCGGGAGACGAAGATACTGCGAGTGTGAAAACTATCACGAACGCCGCGACCGCAACTGAAAATCCTCGAAACATCGACAATTCAGAACGTAGCGAGCTTCCCCTCCGCGACGAGTCGGGTGATGTCGGTGATATTCTCGAGCGACCTGTCGATTATCGCCTCAACCTCGCCACGTATCCCATTTATGTTCGCACCGTCTGCTGAAATGATCTTGGCATCCGCAACAAGCGGGTGATCGATCGGCTTCCCGATCTCTGACAGGATTCGGATGTAGATCTCCTCGATGCCATCGACGGTCTCAGCCGCTTCTGACGCGATCCTGCTGGATAGTAGATTGTAGATCTTCCCGACGTGGTTGATCGGGTTCTTGCCGCTCGTTGCTTCCATGCTCATCGGTCGGTTCGGCGTGATCAAGCCGTTGCACCGGTTGCCGCGCCCGACCGATCCGTCGTCGCCCATCTCGGCTGACGTACCTGTCACTGTCAGGAAGACCGAGTTGTTCGCAAGGTCGTCTGCCGTGTTTACGAGAACCTTGACCTCGCGATCCGTGCAGCCATGCGCCATGTCTTCGATGTGGTCGCGCACTTGCTCGGTTATGCTGATGTAATGATCCTGATCATCGATGTGGCGCCCGACCATGGCGCAGGCAACGACAAGCGTGATCAGGTCCCCGTCACGCAAGCCCATGACCTTTGTGTCCTCCCCGATTGCGGGAATCTTCGTTCGCATCGCCATCAGCTCCCGTTCGGTGTTGTACACGACCTCTTCGGTCTCAGAGAACGGCGCAAACCCGACGCCGAATGATGTGTCATTTGCGCCCGGAATCTTCCGGTGGAAGACGTCCCGCAGGTCGGAAGAGCCCTCGCCGAGTTTGCAATCGAGTATTACGTCGCGATCAACATCCAGATTCAGAATCGTCTCATCGAGATAGCTCCGTGCCGCCCCGATCGCTGTGGTGTCGGTCGGGATGTGCGCACCCTCAAACTCTTTTGTGGCTCTGCCGACCAGCAGTATGTAGATCGGCGAGACCACCTCGCCTCCGCCGAACTCGGGGTACGATCTGCCAGCAACGATCTGCGTCTCGTCGGTGTTGTGATGCAAGACCGCGCCGCAGCGTTCGAGGTACTCCTGCGAGAGTGCTCTACTCACCGCTTCAGCAAGTCCGTCTGAAATGCTGTCCGGATGTCCGATTCCCTTCCGCTCAACAAGTTCGATCTCCTGCTTCTCAAGCGGCGTCTGTATGAGTGATTCCACCTTGATATTTCGTGTCATGGAAAATACCTCTCCTGATAGGGTGTATCCTCCGCGGATGATATAAGATATTGGTCTACAGGCAGAATCTCGCCCAACAATCCGGGAATGGCGGCTGGATCGGGGAGATTGTGAATGGTTCGCAGGCGAGTGTAAGCGCGGCTAATTGACGATCACAACCACAGTCTCATTCGCGCTCGCACTGCTGC
>JAGGRW010000186.1 GCA_021159385.1 Methanosarcinales archaeon | reverse complement strand
GGGCAGGGAAAGCGGCATTCGCTCTGTTCTCTCGGTGCGTTTCGGCTCGGTTTCGGCTCGATTATCCGAACGAATACACTCGATCATGGAGCGGAACAGTTCTCTCTTCGATGACCTGATCAAGCTCGCTACGACCGCAAAAGATGTGGGCGAGTTCGAGAGAAAACTGGACCAGATGATGTGAGATTCCAATGGCAAGGAGGTGCTGATGCCGGTGGGATCGTTGCTGTGGAAGTGGACACTCATAAGTGTTTGTGAAAATCCGGAGGTCTGTGATCGTTGATCCGGCACCCTGATAACTGGCGCACCTCATGAATCGGAAGATTGTTATGACCGGACAGTCAAAGACGAGGACGTTATGAACCCGACTATACACGCTTATGGGATGATCGTACTCATGGTGCTGGTGCTCGCGTCTTCCGGATGCGTAACCGATGAGAGCGAGCCTCTCACTCTCCCCACCACTCCTACCCCGCCTGCCACTGCCATGCATCCGAACGCGACAGAGATTGCGCCGGCAGAGCTATTCGGGATGCAGAAGGTGGTGGTGTCCACAGGCGCGGATGCGATGCGCCGGGTGGATCAGACACACATCGGCAAAATCGAGAACGTTTACGACCTTGCAATCATTCATTACCACAGCGAGGACGGCAGGTTCCTGACGCTCTGGACGACGCTGTACGAGAACGAGACGCTTGCGAGTAGCGAGACTGAGAAGATGGTCGTCGGCATCCGCAAATTTGGCGGTGATTGGGCATCCACGCTTGAGGAGATCCCGATCGGTGAACTGACAGTCTACCGGATTGCGCCGAACGATCTGCCGCAGTATTTCTGGGCGGACGGTGCGTGGGTCTTCTACATAACGCCGCACGACTTCACACCAGATGAGTGCTTTCAGATGATCGAGGCGATCCCGTAGGTTCTGTTGATGTTGATGGATAATTATATGGTTCTGTATGGGCAGCTACCTGACATCTCCGAGTATCTTTACCATTACCGGAAGCTGTGGGATGATTGCAAGCGTCGGGTTTCTGCTGGTCGCTTTAAAAACTATAGAGAGCAGGTTGCAGTGATAAACAGGTTCAAACGGTTTAAAAACCGAATAAAAGCTCAGGGGATTGTGAATGACTGAGACTGGGTCGACTGAATCGATTGGACCGACCGGATCAAGAGAATCAACAAGATCAACAGAATCAATGATCGAACTCGTACACCTCTGGAAGACCTTCGGCGAGGGCGAGGCAGCTGTTGTCGCGGTTCGTGATGTGAGCCTGACGATTGAGCGGGGTGAGTTTGTATCGATCATCGGCGCATCTGGATCCGGCAAATCGACGCTCATGTACCAGATTGGAATCCTTGACACGCCAACTAGGGGCGACGTCTACATCAACCGCAACAAGGTCTCTGATATGGGCGAGAACGAGCGTGCGAGGGTCAGAAGAGAGGTGCTCGGATTCGTTTTCCAGCAGTTCAACCTGATATCAACGTTCACTGTTCTCGAGAATGTCGAGATACCGATGGTGCTTCGGGATATGGGGGTGGATGAGCGAAAGGAGAAGGCAGAAACGCTCCTCAAATCGCTGGAACTCGGACACAGGCTCAATTATTACCCGAATCAGCTTTCGGGGGGTCAGCAGCAGCGGGTTGCGATAGCAAGAGCGCTTGCAAACAATCCTGAGATCATACTCGCGGATGAGCCGACAGGCAACCTCGATACGAAATCAGGAGCTGTTGTGTTCGATATCCTGAAGAGTCTGAACGATCAGGGAAAGACGATCGTTCTGATCACGCATGACCCGGATCTCGCCAGGAAGACGGAGCGGACCATCCGGATGGTCGATGGGGCGGTCGTTTAGCGATTATGGCACGTATTGCGCACTCTACACCGCACATCCTATACCCTACACCCCCACCACTCACGCATCCGAAAGATCACGCAGATCACTCAAAGCAGCTTCAGCGCATCATCAACGCTTGTACCGTCGTGCACGATCGCTGCAATCGCCCGCGTCATCCGCGTGGGGTCATCTGCCTGAAACACGTTTCTGCCAGCAGCCGCGCCAGCCGCGCCAGCGTTGATTGCGCCGTAAATCATCTCCAGAAACTCGCGGTCAGTGTTCGTCTTCGGTCCTCCGGCGATCACCACAGGCACAGGGCATCCCCGAACCACGTCCTTGAATGACTCAGGGTCGCCAGTGTAATTGGTCTTGACGATGTCCGCGCCGAGTTCTGCGCCGGCTCGTGCCGCGAGCGCGACCACGGTCGGATCGTGCTGGTTGGGGATATTGCGACCTCGCGGATACATCATCGCAACGAGCGGCATTCCCCAGTAATCGCAGTCGTCCGAGACCGCACCAAGATATTCGAGTTGATCTGATTCGGTGTCTGATCCGATGTTGATGTGTACGCTCACAGCATCCGCGCCGAGCCTGATCGCCTCCTCGATCGTACATACCCGCACCTTGTTGTTCGGATCCGGTCCAAGCGACGTGGACGCGCTCATGTGAACAATCAAACCGATGTCGTGACCGTATCCGCGGTGTCCGTGCTTGACCATCCCCTTCTGCACCAGCACCGCATCTGCGCCGCCCTCCGCAACCTTATTTATGGCGTCTCCGATGTTTGCGAGCCCATTTATCGGACCTTCCGACACTCCATGATCCATTGGGATGATAAGTGTGTGTTCACTCTTCCGATCAATGATCCGTTCGATCCGTATCTTCTTTCCTATTTCTGACATGCTTCACCATTCCGAATCGCTATGTGTAATATTACCCAGTCCAGACATTATAAATATTATCCGGTGTGGCAGAATCACGGCGGGAACACCTCCAAATCGAGAGAACTGCTGCGAGGCTTGTTATCGTTTTCTGACTGCCGCGATTTTTCCCGGAGCCATCACAAACTGATTATCAGCTCTCCCTCGCTCTGGTACTCCAAAAACAGTTCCGCGACGACATGCGACTCGATCATCTCGATTCCGGGTATCAGTTCGGACGCATCCATCCCGATAATATCCGCAGCAAGCTGGCAGCACATGAACTCCACCCCGAGCTCGATGCACTCCTCGATCTTTGCGTCATAGATGGGTGCGCCGCGGTGCTTTCCGTCTTTCCCGAGAACAACCCCCATAGGCCCCCATAAGATCACTATAACCTCAAGCCCCTTCTTCCGGTAGTATTTTGCAAAACGCAGCGTTTCAAGCGGGCTTGTGCTCTCGTAGACCATGTTCTTCAAGAGCAAGAGAACCCGTTTGACTTCAGGCATCGCCCTTCTTTTCCTTTATCGCGGCGTGCGCTGCCGAGATTATCGCCACAGGCACCCTGAATGGCGAGCAACTAACATAATCAAGCCCTGTTCGGTGGCAGAACTCAACCGACGCAGGATTGCCCCCGTGCTCGCCGCAAATCCCGATCTTAAGGTCTGGCTTTGTGCTGCGCCCCCCCAGAACTCCCATCTCGACCAGTTTTCCGACGCCGTTCTGGTCGATCGTTGCGAACGGATCAGACTCAAGGATGCCCTCTTCCAGGTAAAACGGCAGGAACTTCCCAATATCGTCCCGTGAGAACCCAAACGTCATCTGGGTCAGGTCATTCGTCCCAAAACTGAAAAATTCCGCCTCTTCTGCGATTTCATCAGCGGTGACCGCAGCTCTTGGAACCTCAATCATCGTTCCGACCAGATACTCGATCTCTGTTCTGTAGCGCGCAATCACGTCTTCTGCGGTCTTGATGAGCCGCGCCTTTGTGAACCGCAGCTCGTTTATGTGCCCGACGAGCGGGATCATGATCTCAGGAATGACCTTGATCTGGTCACCCTGCTCATGCCCCTCCCCGGGCCCGTCCTTCGCAAGCTCACATGCGGCTTCAAAGATCGCCTGCACCTGCATCTTGTAGATCTCCGGGTATGTGATCCCGAGCCTGCATCCACGGTGTCCGAGCATCGGATTTGTCTCATGCAGGCTCTGCACGGTGGTTTTCAGCTCATCCAGCCCAATATCCATGCTGGCTGCGGTCTCACTCATCTCTTCATCGGTCTTCGGGAGAAACTCGTGAAGCGGTGGGTCGAGCAACCGTATCGTCACAGGAAGACCTTTCATGGCTTTAAATATCCCGATGAAGTCCTCCCTTTGCATCGGAAGGAGCTTATCGAGTGCTTTCTTTCTCGATTCCTCGCTTCCTGCAAGTATCATCTGCTGCACGATCGGGAGCCGGCCCTCACCAAAGAACATGTGTTCTGTCCGGCAGAGACCGATTCCCTCTGCGCCGAACTCTCTTGCGACCGTACTGTCATGCGGGGTATCCGCATTCGTGCGCACGCCAAGTCTCTTCGCATCTTTCGCCCACTCTATGATCGTCTTGAAGTCGTCGGTCATCTCAGGGTCAATCAGGTCTGTTTTTCCGAGAATAACATCTCCTGTTGTTCCGTTCAGTGTGATGAAGTCACCCTCGCTGACCGTGACCCCACCGACAGTGAAGCGTTTGTTCGCCTCATCCACAGCGATATTGTTGCATCCGACGACGCAGCACCTGCCCATGCCTCTACCAACAATTGCGGCATGGCTCGTCATCCCGCCGCGAGCGGTCAGGATTCCCTGCGATGCGTGCATCCCGCCAACGTCGTCCGGCGAGGTCTCAAGCCGCACCAGAATCACTTTTTCGCCATTTTCAGCCCATTCCAGCGCATTGTGTGATGAGAAGACCGCTTTCCCGACCGCCGCGCCCGGTGATGCTGGCAAGCCCTTCGCGATCACCGTAACCCTGGCATCCGGGTCGATCATCGGGTGGAGGAGCTGGTCGATCCGGTTCGGGTTGACGCGGAGAACCGCAGTCCCCCTGTCGATCAAGCCCTCGCCCACCATATCAACGGCGATCTTCACCGCAGCCCGTGCAGTCCGCTTTGCGCCCCTCGTCTGCAGGATGTAGAGCTTGCCCGACTCGATTGTGAACTCCACGTCCTGCACCTCGCGATAGTGATTCTCGAGCCGGTCGCGTACGGCTTCGAGCTCTCCATAGATATCGGGCAGATCCTCCTTCAGCGTATCGAGCTTGGCAGGAGTCCGCAGACCCGCAACAACGTCTTCCCCCTGCGCGTTCATCAGATATTCACCGTAAAACTCGTTCTTTCCTGTTGCAACGTCTCTTGTGAAGCAGACGCCGGTTCCGGAATCGTCCCCCATGTTCCCAAAGACCATCGTCTGGACGTTCACAGCGGTACCAAGGTCGTGCGGAATATTATTTAGATTTCTGTACGTTATCGCCCTATCCGTGTTCCATGATCCGAATACGGCGTCAATCGTCATTTTTAGCTGTTCCTTCGGGTCTGTAGGAAACTCTCTGCCGGAATCTTCCTTTATTAGTGCCTTATATTTTGATACAAGATCTTTGAGGTCGTTTTTATCGAGATCCGTGTCCAGTTCGGTGTTGCGGAGTTTCTTCTTCTCCGCAAGAATTCGCTCAAACTTGCTATGTTTCATCCCTAAAACGACGTTTCCGAACATCTGCACGAACCTGCGATACGAATCGTACGCGAACCGCTCGTTTCCTGTCTTCTTCACAAGCGCTGCCACGCTTTCGTCGTTCAGACCGATATTCAGGACAGTATCCATCATTCCCGGCATCGAAGATGCCGCACCCGAACGTACCGATAGGAGGAGTGGGTTTTCCGCGTCGCCGAACCTTTTTCCGGTCATCTCCTCCAGTCGAGTGAGGTGTCTGTTGATCTCGTCCTCCAGACCATCAGGATATGCACAATCGTTTGTGTAGTAATATCTGCACGCCTCTGTGGAGATTGTGAACCCCGGGGGCACTGTAATTCCAATATTCGTCATCTCTGCAAGATTTGCGCCTTTTCCGCCGAGGAGGCTCTTCATTTCCACGTTGCCTTCGGCTTTCCCGTCGCCGAAGAAGTAGACGTATTTTTTCGTGCTCACGTATCTTCCCAACCTTTAGACCTGTGGTGTATCGTGGTTTGTGTGTGTTGTATGTTTTTAGGCATAAAATCTTTTCCTTTCGCGCGGTAGCCGCCACAACCCGGTGTTGGCAACCGTTTTTGGAAGTCGTTTTTCTGAAGTTGCGCCCTCTCCGGAGAAGGATGAACGATTCTCCGGAAGGCGATTAAATCCATGACGAAAGAAAATGAGTTTTCGATGCCATCCTGGCGGCATGACCATTACTTCTGAGCAAATCTCGATTCGAGCACAACAGTTATATTGAAAGTGCACATCAAAACTCTTGACGTTGGTTTTCCACGCGTGTTGAGAACCAACACAGAACAAGAAACCCGTCATTTCGGTGGATTACAAACCAACGTCATTATTTTATCATTTTACTCATGCGCATACTGAATTCGATGTACGGGCAGGCGATAGGCGATATGCTCGGCGAGCCTGTTGAGGGTTTGACCCGCGAGGAGATCGTAAGCAGGTGGGGCAGGATTACAGGATTTCGCAGCCAGCCCATCATTACGGATGACACCATGATGACGCATCTTGTTCTGCAATCGATTCACGAGCAGCAGTTGGTCGATCGCCGCCACATACTGGGGACTTTTTTCAAAAATCGTGCGCGCATACCGAGGATGGGACCGACCACATTGCACGCGCTCTCAATGTTTGCGGCTGATCCTGATTTTACGCCGACAACAGGAACGACCGATGGCGCGGCGATGCGTGCTCCTGCGATCGCATGGCTCTTTCCCGCGGGTGCAGTCATTCAAAACACGATCGAGTCCTCGCTTGCAACGCACGGGAGTGATGTTGCGATCGCTGGCGCATGCGCGATCGCGTGCGCAGTATCAAAAGCGATCGCCGGGGCAGGGATCGAGACAGTGATACGCGCGGGCATAAGCGGCGCAGAAGCGGTATCTGACGATCTCGCATCCCGCATCCGGGAATCGGTCTCGCTTGTGTCGCAGATGCCGCTTCCTGATGTGATCGATCTCATCGGATGCGGGATTGAGACTGATTGCGCCGTGCCCGCCGTTTTTGCGATCATCGCAAACGACCATGATCCTGAGAATAGTGTGCTTGCAGCTGTCAATCTTGGCGGAGATTCCGACACGATCGCAAGCATGGTCGGCGCAATCACGTGGGGCATGTCAAACACGCACGCGCTGCCACGCGAATGGATTTTGGCATGTGCCGGTCCGATCGAGGAGATGATTCTGGAGTCGTGGAGGCGCGTTCGGGAGTTTTGGGGTGGAGATTAATTTTCAATCCAATATCAATCGAGACCGAGCGCAATCATCAGCAGTGCCTTCTCCGTGTGCAGCCTGTTCTCTGCTTGATCGAGCACAACGGAATGGGGACCGTCCAAAACCACACCAGAGATCTCCTGACCGCGATGCGCAGGCAGGCAGTGGAGCACGATGCAATCGGGATTCGCATGATCCAAAAGTTTTTCATCGATCTGAAACCCGGTAAAATCCTGCAATCTCTTCTTCTCTTCCTTCTCGTCACCCATCGAGACCCAGACATCGGTGTACAGCACATCGGCTCCGGTTGCAGCCTCGATCGGGTCATGCGTGACCATGACATCGCAACCGAGAGCTCTTGCGCGCGACAGGATGCCGGAATCCGGTTCGTATCCGGCAGGACATGCTACATTGAGCTTCATTTTTGTGATTGCACTCGCTAAAATCAATGAATTGCAGACATTGTTCCCATCTCCGATCCACGCGATGCAGAGGCCCTCAAAATCGCCTTTCCGCTCCCGGATGGTCAGGAGATCGGCGAGCAACTGGCACGGATGTTCCAGATCCGAGAGCGCGTTGATTACGGGGATCCGGGCGCACTTCGCAAGCTCGCAGACCGTTTCGTGATGATAAACACGCGCTGTTATCGCATGAACGTATCTCGAGAGCACTCTGGCAGTATCGCAGATCGTTTCGCTCCTGCCGAGCTGGAGGTCACCTGCATTCAGGTACATCGCATGTCCTCCGAGTTCTGCCATCGCAACCTCTAAGGAGATCCTCGTGCGTGTGGATGGTTTCTCGAAGATCATGGCAAGACTCGTGTTTTTGAGCGGGTACGCGCTCTGACCGCGATTTTTCTTCAATTCCGCGGCTAAATCAAGTAGTTTGAGGATATCCCCGTATTCCAGGTCTGATATGGAGAGGAGATGCATCATCTAGTGGTAACCTCGCACCCATCCTCGGTGACGATCATGGTATGCTCTGCCTGTGACACAAGCGCGCCCGTAACCTCCCTCAGGATGGGATAATACTCGATGTGCCCGGATTTTACCAATTGTCTAAACGTGAAATCGATTTTATCTCCGGAAAACCATCTCTTTGCAAACGGGAGGGTTTTGTACTCCATCATCTCTCGTAGCAGCTTCCTCACTCGTGGGATGCGCGGAAGTACAGGGTTTTCTGTTGTCAGGTGGTATATCTCCCAACTCGACGCGTTTTTGACTTTTCCATCGCCATCAGTTGCGAACGGCTCGATTGCGATCACCTGTCCCTCACAAAGTACGGTTCCGCTGCGTGTAGGTATGTTCGGGATTCCTGGTGGGGCGTGCGTCTGGTATCGCAACAGTCCGTGTCCAGTGAGGTTTGAAATCGGCTTATACCCGAACTCGTGTATCGTCTTTTCGATTGCAGCACCGATCTCTGAGGTATCGACTCCGGCACGAACGACTCCGATTGCACTCTTGAGCGCAGCTTTTGACGCCTCCACAAGTTCCTGATGATCTGAAAGATCGATCGTTATGGCAGAATCAGCGATGTACCCATCGACGTGGACTCCGATGTCAAGTTTCACCATCTCCTCACCAAAAACCGAAGTATCGTCTGCGCCAGGGGTGTAATGTGCAGCGTCCGCATCTCTTGAGAGATTGCACGGGAACGCAGGAGCTCCGCCAAGATCGCGCGTCAGATCCTCCACAAAGACTGCGGTTTCAAGGACGCTCGCTCCAACAGTTATTTTCTTCGCGGCTTGTTTTCGTACCTCTACAAGGATTTTCCCGGCACGCCGATACTTCTCGATCTCTTCGGATGTGTGACAAATATTTATCATATTATATTTACCTTATCTTGCTCACAATATCTTATCCACCATATTTATCTGTAAAAAAATAAGACCGCCCACGGCAAACCTGTGCTCTGGGCGGTACGGCGGTAAACGCCTGAATCCGGAATTTTATTCCAGTTTCAGTATGTCAAGTGCCCTGTTGATATCTTCTGCCTTGACGGTCTTCCTTCCAGCGTGCTTCGTCTCGATGATCGCTTCTTTTGCGATCTTTATACCGATCCTCTCGAGTATCTCGGTCAGAGCACCGCGTGCCGATTCGCTTACCCGAATGTCTCCGTCGGATGCAGTCCGTATGAGTCGCTCTACCGGAGCCAGTGGTATTATCTTCTTTGCCATTCGTTTATGCCTCCTTGTTTGGTCTGATTTAGTTCACAGTCACGATGCACATCTGATTTTGCACATCGACACCAAGCATGGAATTATGCACGGAATAGAACCCTATTCCATGACCATATCAATGCTCGATGTTGCTATGTACTTACTTTTTGAAATAAGTCCTATAAATACTTTTTGATCGGAATCTGGGAAATGGTGAAAAATATCTTCGAGAAATTGAATTTGTAATTTACCGACGTGGTGAATCATCGGGTATGAAGATTCATAGAATACATTCATAGAAACAATCATAAGATATTGGGTGTATTGTGGTCTGCAATGATGACTGTAACAGGACTTACACTGAAGAATCCGACGGTGCTTGCCGCTGGCATTCTCGGAACCACTGGCGCATCGCTGTTGCGGGTTGCACGAGGTGGGGCGGGCGCGGTCGTCACAAAGTCCATCGGCTGCGCCCCGAATGTAGGACATCCGAATCCGAGCATGGTTGAGACCGAATGCGGATTCTTGAATGCGATGGGGCTTCCGAATCCCGGGTATCGGAACTATCGGGAGGAACTGTCGGTCGTAAGAGGTGGGCGTGGGACTGGAGGGGTGGGAGGGACCGGAACCGCGGAAGTTCCTGTTATTGCGAGTGTCTTTGGCGCGGACGCCCGCGAATTCTCAGATGTCGCGTCCGGACTCTCTGATCTCGCAGATGCGATCGAACTCAACCTCAGCTGCCCTCATGCGGATCGGTATGGCGCGTCCATCGGAATTGACCCCGCTCTCGTTTTAGAGATCACATCTGCGGTCAAGGATGTCGCTCCTGTTCCTGTATGGGTGAAATTGACGCCGAATGTGACCGACATAACTGAAATTGGGCTTGCCGCAGAGGAAGGAGGTGCAGATGCGGTTGTCGCCATCAATACTGTGCGCGCGATGGCTATCGACATCGAATCAGGAGTTCCGATATTGGGAAATCGATTCGGCGGGTTGTCAGGTGCTGCGATAAAGCCGATCGCTGTCAAATCCGTCTATGATCTGTATGGCGCGCTCGATATCCCGATAATCGGAGTCGGCGGAATTTCGTGCTGGCAGGATGCTATTGAGATGATTTTGGCTGGCGCGTGCGCAGTTCAGATCGGTTCTGCGGTGCATAACGGAATCTCCGTCTTCAGGGATGTTGCAGACGGGATCGCGGAGTACTGCCATGCGCATGGCTGCACGGTTGATGAGCTCTGCGGGATCGCGCATCAGAGGTGAGGTTGGAATCGGAGATCGAATCGGATACCTCGTGGTTCCGACGCAGGCAGTACGCGATTACGCAATACGCAATACGCAATAACCAATAACCATCGCAGATCAATACAGGCACATGCTTCAGCGCATCTACGAACGTATCTACGAAGATCGGCTGCGCTCGCGGATCGTTCGGCACGATCTGCCGGTCGGGATCACGCTTATTCTGACAGAAAACGATCTTCTCGCACCAAAAGGCGTCAAGCGACTGCGATCGTTTGTTTCGTGGTGTGCGGACATCGGTATCGGATCGCTCATCGTTTACATCGCTGTGGTTATGGGTGAGCCTCTGGTGGATGGTGCGACCTCGCAGATCATCGACCGGTTGACCGGAACTGATCTGGTTGCAAGAATCTATGCCAGAAACGATTCCGGCGTTGCGATACACCCACTCGGAGAGTGCGATCCGAAGAGGGCTCCGAAGGTCGATCTCGAGATATCGATCGGGTATGGTGGGAAACTTGAGCTCACCGATGCGATAAATGCCATTTTGAGGAAAGTTGAGAGCGGAGAGGTTTCTTGTGCCGACATCACCCAGGATATGATCGAATCTCACCTGCTCTTCAAGCACAACCCGGATCTGGTCATCCGTGCAGGTGGGAAGCATCTGACTGATTTTTTGATATGGCAAACAATTTATTCTGAACTATATTTTACGGATGTGAATTTCACTGACATGAGGCGACTGGATTTTCTCAGAATAATAAGGGATTATCAGAAGCGGCAGCGGAGGTATGGGCAGTGAAGATCAAGAACAGACACAAGGGCGCGTGCGTAAGGTGCACACAACAAACACCCCATGAAAAATCCGACAGCTATGAAGGCATACATCCTTGACATCGACGGCGTGATCTACCGCGGAAGCGAGGTGATCGAGGGCAGCGTCGATGCGGTCAACCGGCTGATGGACTGCGCAGAGGTAATCTTTCTCACGAACAACTCGACCCGCAGCAGAGCCAATGTTGCAGAAAGGCTGAGCGCATCAGGCATCAGGTGCGCCGAAGACGATGTGATCACGGCAGGATACGCCGCGTCTCGTTACATCAGGGAACGATACGGCGCAAGCACGGTCTATCCGATCGGTGAAGCGGGTTTGATCGACGAACTTGAGGCAGCAGGGCACACGATCAGCGAGGATGCTGATTTTGTCGTTGTCGGACTTGACCGCGATTTCAATTACGAGAAACTACGAATCGGTCACCGAAACATCGTTTGCGGTGCAGTCTTCATCGCAACGAACACTGATCCGGTTCTCCCGACTGAAAACGGCTTTGTTCCGGGCGCAGGCGCAATCGTGAGCGCTATTGAGACGGCATCCGGGGTGCCGCCGCTTGTGATCGGCAAACCGAACCAGCCGATTCTGGAGATTGCGCTTGAGCATATCCGGGTTCCTGCGAGCGAATGCACGATCGTTGGCGACTGCCTCGGCACAGACATCCTTGCAGGAATCAGATGCGGCATGAGGGCTGCGCTCGTTCTATCAGGTAAAGAGACGCTGGAGAGCGTCAGGCGGTCTGAGATTACGCCTGACTCTGTTTTTGAGAACCTGTCTTCCCTGTTACGGAGAAACGGGGCTGCGGGGGACGATCGATGCTAGTACTGCTGAGCGAACTGATCGACGGGCTGGTCGCAAACTACGACATCAACCTGAAATACGTCGAAACCGAGACCGCGGATCCGTCATCGTATATCTATGTCTTTACCGCGTCCAGACACGCTGATCTGTACATCAAAACCCGGAGCGATCAGAAAGACCTTGCCAGACTCCTTGTCAGGCACGAGATCGCACATCTCTCGCACATCAACGACCTGATCGCGGGATACCGTGAGATCACCGAGGTAACGAAGCTGAGCGATGCTGAATTCTTCAGCGGCGCGTATCTGGACGCTGACATCGTGCATTTTGCAACGAACGTGATCTCGGATTACGCGATCAACTGCGAGCTGGGGCTGGACACGGACGCGTACGAACCGATGGACGCAGCACTACTGAAATCGCTCGCAGAGTCAAAGAGCGAGGATGCGTACACCGTTTCTACGTTGATCCTCCTGTCACGGCATCCGCACACCTTTCCGGCGTCGATCGAGGATCACCGCGGCGTAGGCGGTGTGGGCGTCGCAGGTGGTGGCAGCGACGTGGGCGGCGGTGGCGGCGGTGGCTGCGGAGACGATGAGGTCATCGGCGATATCTGCAAACTCGCAGCGTCCGAGCGGTTCGGGCGCCTCACCCGCCTCGTAGCAGGTGGTGCGGAGCATCTCACAGAGAGGCGGTTTACTGGTTTCGTTGAGTCGGTCTCTTCTCTTGCTGGCGAACTGAACGCGGTCTGGCGGTCGGATAACACGCCGTGGCGGATGATGAAGAAGAACGCTGATGTGATTCACGAGCGCACGCCGCAGTACATCAAGCAGGAGAAGTTCTGCGAGTTTGCGCCGGAGACGCTCGCCCAGAAGATCGAGGGAAAGAGCGTGGGCGAGGGCGAGGGTGGGCTTTCGTTTGAGGAAGTCGAATGCGCCGGGCTTGCGCGGGAGCTGAAACTACCGTCGCTTCTTGAGCGCGGGCTCGGGATCGAGAGACCCAGACTCATAACGCGGTACCGGGGGGTGAGCACGTCTTTGACCGACAAGAAACGCCTGATCCTCTTTGATTCGAGCAATATGTGGCTCGAGCGGGAACTGGAGAAGCGAAAACAGGTCTGGGTTCTCGTTGACACCTCGTCGAGCATGACCAAATCGATAACATCAGCAAAGGTTCTGGCAAACACGATCCACAAATATTTCAAATCGAAGACGAAGCTGATCGGGTTCGATGCGGGCGCGTACCAGCTCGACATCGCTGCGCTGCGACATGCAACAGCCTGCGGTGGAACCGATGTGAGTTCGGTGATCTCGCACCTCAAGATGAAGTATGACGACCCGATCATCCTGATCAGCGACTTCAAGTTCCTGATCTCGCACTTCCATGCATTTCTCGGATCGGTCGAGCGGTACCGCCCGAGAGTGGTCTTCATGCCGACCGATCAGGAGAGTATGGTGCGCATCAGTTCGCTTATGTCGTCGTGGAAGGGGAATCTCAGGTATCTGGTGGTGTGACATGGGGGTGG
>JAGGRW010000016.1 GCA_021159385.1 Methanosarcinales archaeon | reverse complement strand
CGGTCACCATCTGTTGCCAGCATACCCCTGACCAGTCCGAAGCATCCGGTGAGCATCATATCACCGTACGGTGCTGCAAAAGTGGTATCGTGCCTGCTCCGCTCTGCAATATGCCTGTTCGGTCCGGTAACGATTATCTGCGGCATTTTGTCCGGCACTTCTTTTATGTAGCAGCCGTGCCCGCCGCTCTCGAATATCTCCTCAAATGTCAGCGTCCCGTCTGCGAGTTTCTCGATGTAGGTGTCAAGTGTTTCCGGGTTCATCTGTCGGGTATGGTGCTCGAATACGCCGGTTATGCGGCTCTCAATCAGTATCGCGCATAGCGTGTGCCCGTTTCCGATGTTAAGAACGATTGCAGGCTCTTCGCGCTTGTCAGCAACAGCACCGAATACCGCGGCAGGTCCTGTGTCCATCATGACAAGATCGTAGTCCGCAAGCGTCTCAGAAACCGCATGCATACGCGTGAGATACTCCGGAATCGTCTTTCTCGTGTAGGAGAAGAGCCGCAGGTCGCCGCCTTTCTGTATCATCTTCCTGATGTGTTCGAACCGGAATATCCTGTTGCTTCCGGTGCTCTCGCCATGATCCTGGACTGCGACCGCAAAGACCTGCGGCATAGCTATCCCGAACGACTCGAGCATTCCGGCGATTGCGGAGGGGTCGATGTCCCGTGTTTCGATGCGGATCGCATCATACACCGCACAAGACCCCTCATCAGATCCGGCATCATGCCCTACGTTATGCCCTGCGCTATATCCAAATGTACCATGTTCCGCCTCGTACGGCACGATCTTAACACCGAGACCGCGTACCCGATCAAGATCATCGTAAATCGTTTTTGCAGCGGTTTCCGTTGAGTAAACTGATAATCCTTCCCGGAGGTGGTCTTTTATCGCACGAACGCAGGGACCGCCGCCCATCGTGACCCCTTCCAGAAAAATACTCCTGCGCAAGTCCGTTGCACGCCTGATGCGCGCTGCCGTAATCGTCGTCTGAGACGGCAGGACCATCTTGAACGACTGCGCAATCTCTCGCCGGTCATCGTACAATAGTATGTCCTGCGTCCCAAAACCAACATCAATCGCAATGCACCGCATGGATCAGTCGAACGCGATATCCTTGTGTTTCATCAATATCCGGAACTCTTCCATGCTCATGCGACCAGTTGTGTTCAGTTTCGTAAGCGCAGCCGCATGTTCGTCCGAATCGCCCTCTTTCGGTCGCGCGCCCTTCTGCAGGTCGAGGCACTCGGACAGTTCCTTTCTCGTCCGCTCAACCGATGCTTTGCGCACATCGATTGATTTGCTGAGCGGCCCAATGATCCGGTATTCGTCCTTCAGCTGGGCGTGATACAGATTTGCCTCCTTGCGAATGCTGTCCAGTTTATTGTACACGGAAAAGAGCTCGTCATGGTACTGCTGCGATTCGTCCGCAAGTCGCTGGATATCCAGATGCACCGCGTCAGTTTTTTTGCGCAGTTCCCGCACCACCTTATAGACCGAAGTCAGTTCAGCGTGGATCGCATCCGCTTCCCTGCTTGCGTTCAATCGCAGGGCAAGTTCCTTCAACCGTTTAAAAGAGTCCCTCTCATGTGTAAGCGGGATATCCGCATTGGTGAAGACGTACAGTTCGTGCGCATACGCCTTCTCGAGACTCGTTGTGCGCATCTTTGCGATCGCGTTCAAACTGTCACGCTTCTCTTTTGCCTGCTTCATCTTGTCCCGATGCGGGGCGATCTGAGTTTGTAGCTCCGCCCTGACCTTTTTCAGATCGGAGATCTTCTGATTGATCTCATCTCGTGACTTTTTGCAGACGTTTGCCCGGTTCACGCACTCCTTAACCATAGCGTTGAGTGCATCTCGTTTTTCTCGTAGTTTATTCGACGATTCGCGGTGCAGTTTAACTTCTTCTATAGATTTCCTGATCTCTGTGTTCAGATGGTTCAATTGCTGCCGCAGAAGATTGGCATGGCTTTTCAGCTCCTTGTCAGTCATGTTCGTAATTTCGCTGGCAGTGGGGGTGGAAGTGGTGGCGGGTGCAGGAGTATCAGTTGTCATGGGCACCGCCTGCCGCAATCTTCCCGAGTTCGTCAGTCCAGTACGAAACTGCGGTTTCGTGGCTTTTGATCCTGCTCTGTAACCAGATATGCCGTCCACGCACCTCTTTTAATTGCTCGACGTACCCGACGAACGATCCGTGATGTTCCTGTGATTGATCTGCGATTGCAACGAGTTTGTTATGGCATTCGTCAGCCTCTTCCATCATCTCTTTGATCTTGCCTGACAACTTCTCGACAGGATCGCTGGTTTCGTCGACTGGGTTCTCCGCATTCAGCTCTTCGATTCTTGCTGAAAGTTTTTTGATCTTTTCGACGATCTCACGTTCCTTCCGGATGCCCATAACCGTCGTCTGAAGCCTCCAATCCAGCGATTCGACCTCTTTTTGAAGCTGCTCCATCTCGTGCTTGTTCTTCTGCATATCTCGGTTGGCATTGATCAAATCGAACATCTCAATCCTGAACTGCTTTGCCTGATGGTACAGCAGTTGTCTCTGCTCCTTTAACGATGCAACACCGGCATTGATCTCGTCTCGCTCTCGCTTCTCCTCATCTGACAGTTCCCTCAACTTTGAGACCTGTGAATCGAAAACCTCGAATTCGCTCCTGTATGTATCGAGAAATTTCCGGTGCTTTGCTATGACCGCTCCTATCAACGTTTGATCATCGTAGATTGCGATGCCCTCGCTCGGAACCCCCACATCAGGCGATTGTTCTTTGATCTCTTCGCTTGCTGCATCCTTCTGCTCTTCGCGCTCGTCTCGTTCTTTCTGTTCGATATCAACCACGCTATCACATCCGTGCCGCCGGACCTGCATCCATTGCCATCTGGGCATGTGGCACGCCATCGATCATAAGGATATTGTCTTTGGTTATAAAACCCTCTTCAAGTGCACACGCAATGGATCTCTCACCAACGAGATTTGCAACCTCCACACGTCTCAGTGCATTCTTAACACCGTCGGGCGCAGTCAGCTCGCCCTTGTAGAAGAATTCGGAGACCTTCAGTCTCAGCGCGCCGTCAGTGAACGTCTGTCCGACCAGCTCACGGTCGCATATCGCGATTAGCCGGGTTCCGTTTGCGATGTGATCCTTGAGGTACATTGATATTGATTCCTATAGCTCAACGGTCGATGATCTTCTGTTTTTTACGTCATAATATATAATACCTATGCTGCCAGCTTCCGTTCGACCGCTTCCGTAATCGCGGTCGCAACCTCTGCTGTCGAGCATCCGCCGCCAATGTCAGGCGTTGTGACGCAGCGGGCGAACGTATCGTAGACTGCGTCCTGCACCGCATCAGACTCCCTGACCCGACCGCACCACCGAAGCATCATCGCAAGGCTCATAATCGCTGCAACAGGATTTGCAAGCCCCCTGCCAGCGATATCGGGTGCGCTGCCGTGCACAGGCTCAAAGAGCGCGTAATTGTCCCCGATATTTGCGCTTGCGCAGAGACCGAGCCCGCCGATCAGAGCAGCCGACATATCGCTCAGAATGTCCCCGAAGAGGTTGGTCGTGACGATCACATCGAACCGCCCCGGGTCAAGCACCAGGCGGTGCGCAGCCGCATCGACGAGCATATCCTCCCATCTGATCCCGCGTCGTTCCGCGATATCGATGCAGACGTCTCTGAAGAGCCAGCACGACTTCAATATGTTTGCTTTGTGCACGATCGTCAGGAGTTCGTCTTTTTCGAAAGCAAGCGAGCACGCATACTCGGCGATACGCTCGCTGCCCCTGCGGGTTATGACTCGCGTCGAGTGAACCGCGTCAGGGAGAACCTGTTCGATTCCGGAGTACATGCCCTCAGTATTCTCCCGGACGATCACGAAATCGATCTCCCGCCCCATCCCGGTACATGCCAGACTCTTGATGGGTCTGATATTTGCGTACAGATCGAATCTTTGCCTGATCTGCACGAGCACACTTTTGTAGTCCGGATCAGGCGGCGTCGTGATCGCACCGAAGAATATGCAGTCGCATGACTCGAAAATATCAAAATCATCGTCAGTCATCGCTTTCCCTGTGCGCTTCCACTTGCCGTACCCGATCTCGACCGGTACCTTTTCGATATCGAGCGGGAGCGTGTCCAGCACTGTGATTGCAGCTGGAATGACCTCTCTTCCGATCCCGTCGCCTTCGACGACTGCGATTTTTATGCGGCGCATGATTCCTCGTGTTTTCGTGTTTTCGGATTTCTTTCTTCCCATTCGATGGTTTTAAATGTTGGCTCACGATTGCATAAAACGATGACCACTCCCGCCCCTACCAGAATCGCGCTCAAACTGGCGTATATCGGCGACCGATATCACGGCTTTCAGATCCAGCCGAACGTCCGCACCGTCGAGAGCGAACTCTTCTCCTCACTCGAAAAGTCCCTTATCGTTGAGGATATCAAAGAAGCGCGGTATTCAGGAGCTGCACGAACGGATCGGGGCGTGCACGCAGCAGGACAGGTCGTTGCGTTCGATGCCGGCACCGGCTTCGGCAGATTGGGCGGCTCGCTTCCGCGAATCGTGAACAGCAACCTCCCTGACGATATCTGGGTTCTGGCGTATGCAGAGGTCTGTTGCGACTTTGATCCGCGCAGGAATGCGGTCAGTCGCACGTACCGGTACTTTCTGTACAACAGGGACTATGCAGTCCCAGACATGAGGGAATCGAGCCAGCTCTTCATCGGAACGCACGATTTCTCAAATTTCACGAAGGATCGAGATGATACCATCCGAACAATCGATGAAATTGAGATTCACGAGCACAAACGAGACCGCTTCATCGTGATCGATGTCAGAGCGCGGAGCTTCCTCTGGAATATGGTGCGGAGGATCGTTTTCGCACTGGAGAAGATCGGGAGCGGGGAGCGCGATTCCGACTGGATTTTTGGGCTGCTTAACCCAGTGCATCGCAATCGCAATCGCGACCACGAGAGCGGGATCGCCCCTGCCCCGGCGTACGGTCTGGTGCTGCGGGAGGTCGCGTACAGGAAAAGTGACGTTTCGTGGATCACGGACGGATACTCGGAAGAGAGGATGAAAAGAGCGTTCATGGGTGAGATGATCCGTCACAGCACCATGGCTGCGGTCTATTCTGATTATTTTGATCAGTCTGATCTGTAGTACCTCGCCATATCGTAACCCGGGCGCAGCGTGAACGTCTTTCTCGAATATTCCCAGCCGAGTGTGATGTTGTACTTATCCTTGTCCGGAACGATCACGATCTCGGCATCTGAACGCTCAGGTACGTGGTTCAGATAGCCGCAACCCGCGTAGTTTCGCGTGTACCACGGCAGGGGCCAATAATCGTTATCAGGAGCCGCAATCAGTATGCTCGTATTCGGGTCGCCAGCAAGTCGCTGGTCAATGAAATCGACGACATCGAGCACCTCTGATGTGGTCTGCACATAGATCAGCCCGTGCACTGGATACGGGATTTTCGGTATCGTGATCTCGTCGGACTCCGTATTTTCACAATAATTTATGAATATGCTTTGCTGAATAAATAATCCCGCAAGCAGTATAACAACCGCAATCGTTGCTGCTTCGACCCTTCTCGACCGTTTCGAAAGCGTTGGAACCAGTTCCCCGAGATACGCGCCCGCGATCAGAACAAACGGTAGCAGGATGTGGAGAACAAGCCACGGCACCTTCTCCTGCAGGTAGGAATAGATGAGAAGGGACGTGATGCCCCAGTACAGCAGGAAGATCATGAACGTGTTCCTCTTCTCGATGTAGTATCCTCCGCCGATCAGTGCGAAGACGGTTATCAAAAGCTCATATCTGACGAGAATCGGGAGATAAAACGACCAGTGACCTCCGATGCGCTCAATCCGGTGCATCTCCGTCCAGTGGCTGATTGCGTCAGGAACGACCGATGTCAGTGCGTCAAAGTCTGTGAAGAACCTTGAGTAGAAGAGTGTGAAGATTGCAAGGAAGATCAGCGCAAAAAATGACGTATCGAGTATGGTTGTGCGGTTTATCGCTCTTTTCGTTACGAGATAGCCCAGCGCAAAGAGAAAAAAGATGCCCGCGATGATATACGCATTCTCCTTTGTGCAGACGGCAAGCGCACCCGCGGTTGCGCCTGTACCGACGTAGATCAGCCTGTACCAATCGTCGTTCCAGCCGCTGTTGTGCCAGCCGCTTCTGCGTCGCAGTTTTACGTATTTAACTGCGGATATGACGAAGATGAGCGAGAAGAGCGCGATATAAGTGTCGTTACGGAAGAATCGCGAGTAGTAGAGAAACGACGGCGAGACCGCAATCATCGCTGCTGTTGCGAGCGCGCCTGACCGCCCCAGCACATCCCGGAGCGCGTAGATCAGCGCAACCAGTAGCACTCCAGCGACCGCGGGGAGCATCCGGGCTGTGAAGTTTGAGTCCCCGAACAATTTGAATGCCGCTGCCGTTGTGTAGTAGAGAAAAGGTCCGTGATACGTCGGATCATAGTGATATGCTCCGTTCTTCAGCAGTTTGTAGGTCAGGTAGCCGTGCACGCCCTCATCGTGATGGAAGACCCGATCGTCAAGAGTGTAGAAACGGAGTGCCGAAGCTAACAATACGATTGCGAGGAAGATCAGGAGGTATCTCTTCGTTTGGTTCATGTCGATGTCCCGAACGTCGGATTGGTTGTTATAACGCTACTCATGGCGCAGGTTACGATTCGGTGGGTTGGTTCGCATTGCAGGAAAAACTTTCGGGTTTTTGGTATCTCGCGTGGAAGTGTTTTAAAACCCATGGGACTTTTTGATATTTCGAAATTTTGAAATACGGTTTCGGAAAACCACAGAGGGAGCTGGAGGGCATGGATGGACGTAGATGGGCGTAGAATGGGCGAAAGAGAAAAATAATAACTCCCTGTGACCCTCTGTGCTCGTTGTGGTTTACTTCATTGGCTTTATCGGTTTGGAAAAATTATCTAACGATTAAGTTGATGAGACACTACCGGCTTCTAAAACGTGGGTAGTTACGATTAACTATATGACAAATGCCCCTGTTAATTACGCAAGTGAGCCCCAACGACGACCCTGACCGAAACTACACTGACTGGTTCCCGTATCCATCCTTCCGCCCGCATCAGGACGAGATGCTCGATAAGGTGCAGGAGGTTGCCTGCGCCGGCGAACACCGCGTCCTCGCAATCGATGCGCCGACCGGAAGCGGCAAGACGAGCGTTATTGCGTCGATTCTTGCGAACCGGGGCAGAAACAAGATCGTCGTCGTGCTCAGGACCGTGAGTCAGATCGGGGTCTATCTCGATGAGATCAAAAAGATCAGGGAAGAGACGAATCACGCTCCGGTGGTCGCATACCTTGTTGGGAAGCCAAAGATGTGCAAGCTTGCCAGCGAATTTGAGAACGTCTACGCGGGTTGCGATATTATGAAGATATTTACGATGGACGTTCTCGAGTCGAAACTGAAAGAGAAGATGAGGCGGGACAATCGGAGTGCGCAGGAGTACAATGTCTACGATCCAACGAGCGACCCGGGAGTTGACGCGGAGATCAGGGGTGAGGCTCCAGGGTATCGCACGTTCTGCCCGCACTATCTCTTTTCAAAGGAAGCGTACACGACTGAGGGTGTAACGAACTTCAGACCGTCAAAGCAGGCGATACGTGACAGCGAGGCGGTCACACAGGAGATTCTCTACCCGGAAGAGCTGCGCGAGCGGTGCAGGGGCACGTGCCCGTACGAGGTTATGGCGATAAGCGCAAAAAAGGCTGATATCGTCATTCTGAACTACAACCACGTCTTCGATGACCAGCGGCGGGACCTCCTCTTCGACTGGCTCGAAATCAATCCCGAGAACACGATTTTACTCATTGATGAGGCGCACAACCTCGGAGACACCGTGCGAAGCATCAACAGCGACACCGTGACTATGCACACCGTTGATAAGGCGATATCCGAAGTGAACCAATCTCCGGGCGACCGGGGAGAAATCAGGTCCGCAAAGAACGTGCTCTCGAGGATGCAGAGGTATATGGAGAAGACGCTCGATAACTGGCAGAACAAGAGCAAGGCGGACGCATGGTTCGATCCCGTGATGTTTTCGGACTTCGTATACTCAGGAGGCGGGCTTACGCGAGACGATGAACAGACAATCGCTGATCTGTTAAAACTCGCGCAGGAGATTAAAAAGCGAAAAAAGAAATCTTCGGAGTCCGCAGAGGTATTTCTTGAGCGTATCTCCGAATTCTTGTTCATGGCTCATTTTGCAAAGAGCGAATCCGCATACCTCCCGGTAAAATCGATCAGGGAAGATAAATGGCTGACGCTTGAAATTCGCAGTCTCGACCCGAGTCCGATCATATCCGGGATCGCTGACACGGTTCACGCCACCATATTGATCTCAGGGACGCTATCGCCTGTTGACGCCTACGAACTGTACTATTTCGGCAGGAACGGTCGGGTTGAGATTTTAACGATACCGAACAGGTTCCCAAAGGAGAAACGACTGGTTCTCGGAGCAAAGGACGCAACGACACAATCCGCATACCGTAACGATGCGAGCAACCGAAGAGAAATAGAATTACACATATCTGCTCTGATAAATGGAGTTTCAGGGAACGTTGCAGTCTATTTCACATCGTACTCCATGATGGATCAGTATCTCGAGTACTGCGAAAGAATGGCAGATGAATCCGGGAAGAAATTGTATATTGAACCAAAAGAGGCAAGATACGTTCCTGAAATTCTAAACGAATTCTTTGAATCCGGAAGCAGCATGAAAAAAGGAGTATTGCTTGCAGTTTGTGGCGGAAAGATGAGTGAGGGGATTGATTACTACGGAGAAGCCCTGAAAGGTGCGATCGTCGTTGGACTTCCACTCGCGGCATTCTCAGAGGTGCAGAAACTCGTAAACGCATACTACCAGCGAAAATACGGAAAAGAGAAAGGTTTCTTCATCGCATACACGCTTCCTGCGATAAACAAAGCGCTTCAGGCGATCGGGCGGGTGCACAGGTCAGCAAGCGAGACCGGGGTTCTCATGCTCTGTGATTCGAGGTTTTCGCAGGAGAAGGGGCTTGGCGTCAGGCAGCACCTGCCACAGTGGATGCGGGACGAGATGATCGTCTGCGATGGCGCGTTGTCGCGGGAACTCGTGGAGGGGTGGGACGGAGTAGGCAAGGGCGAGAGTTCATCCTGACTACCTTTTCCATTTTTTGGGATTGCTTTTCCATCGCTCATAACCATCTCTAAATACTGTTTCGTTGGGCAGGAGTTCCATGGCTTTGCTATACGCCATGAGAACTTCGGTTTCCGGAGCATGCAGCCAGTTCAGCGTTATCGCAAGGTCATGCCAGCACCAAGCAGTTCTGACATCGTCATCAGATAGTTGTATGGCTCTACGCAGCAGTTCTGCTGCGTCCTGGTTCAAGCGTTTCCGAATAGATGCATTTTGTTCCTTTTTCGTTAATCTCATCTTTGTTTGCGCATATTCATGCACAGCCTTCGGATCCTCGCGGATTACATCAAAATTCGAGGCAAAGACCTTATGTGCCTCCTTGAACCGCCCTGCTCTCTTATACAATATCGCGAGTTCGATCAATTCATCGCCTGTTGCCGGAGAGGGAATCTCTCGAAGGATTGATGATGCTTTCGATGGATTCTGGGCATTCAGGTACGCTTTAGCCATCGCAAGAAAGACCAGATGCCGATCAACCAGTTCAGGATTGATCCGGTTCTCATTAAACATATTTTCAGCAGAAGACAATTCTCCAAGACTCGCCCTGTACTCAATAAGCTGCCCCACGATCGCTCCTGACGTCGGAACCCTTTTTCTGGCATCTTCAAGATTTGCGAGGGCGTTTCTCCTTTCGCCGGTCGCCCAGAGGTGCGCACTGTTGCGAAGGGCGTGGATCACCATGTACTGCGGGTGGGCAGGCAAAATGACACGAAAATACGTTCTTTCACAATCAAATTCAAATTTGGGTTCCGGTGATCCGTTTTCACGCATTTTCCTACGTATCTTCGGTATTCCGGTCCCCCTACCTTCTGCGAGACTGAGTTCCTTGAGAAACTCCCCGATCCTCCGGTTTCGGCTCTGGACTGGCGGAACGGTTTCGCCTGCTTGTAGATGGTGCATCTCAATTCCCGGAACCGGTCCCGGGTAGCTGATGATCTCCATGCGGTCCGGGTACAGGTAGACTTTGATTGGTTCACGAATCTCATAGCTCCTGTGGTAAACCGCATTCACAAGCGCCTCCTCCATGGCTTCATAAGGGAATGCAACCGTCTTGTGAGCTTCGGCTCTGCCCGGGATCTTCTTGATCATTGAAGTGCTGAAACTGTTTAAGTAATCAAGCGATTGCCTCAACTGGAAGTGAATGGGACCCCGGAATACTTTTTCTTCGATTAAGTCGCCACCAGCATCATCTCCGAACTGGACGACCTCTGTCCGCGTCTCCGGAAAGTACTGCTCCGGGCTTTCCGTGAAAAAAAGCAGAGCGACATTCTTTGGAGCTTCATGATCGTTCATCGGCGAGACGATCTTCATATAACGATATAAATCTCGATCTGGCAAATTTACATCCGGAGACACCAGATCGCTCCTGATGTCGGCAAGATATTTCCTGACGAGGGAGGGGGATATGACGTCAACCTGAACCGAGTTGTTTCGCCGGTCATCGAAAGGCACCTTCGCAGTCATCTGCATCAGTTGCGTCAGGGTGTCGCCCTGTGCTCTGACCGATTCGCTGCCCTGACGGACAAAGTAAGCCCGGTCGCGTTCCCGTAGTTTTATAGGAGCCTGATATGGTCTCAACTCCCCTCCGGGAACCCAGATTACAAGAATCTGCTTGTCGTGGTATATTTCAGGCGATAACACCGGCTGGTATTCAGGATCGATCCGCTTGCAGTTGCCCCGGATCTGTTTCTGGATCGTATCCATGTTCCGGTCTTCCAGTCCATGAGGGGGGAGAACCGGCTGCCCATCTTTGTCTTCGATGCCCAGAATGATGTATCCGCCGTTCAGGTTGAAGAAATCGTTGGCAAAAGCGCAGATGCTGTGAATTACGCTCTCCATGATGGGTTCCGACCACGTCTTCTTGAATTCGCGCCTCACCGATTCCACAGATCGGGCGTGTACCAGATCTTCGAGGTTTATGGGAAGTATCTTCATTTTCGTGCCTGTTTTTTTATGCCTGTTATTCCATAGTTGCTGATCACATATATGACTCTCGGGAGCTATTGAACACCCCAAAATACCCCTGATGTGCCGGACAACCCAAACAACCCGCAGCGGCATTTCCGCAACCAATAATAATAGTCAACCACCAATTCGGAATAAGTTAACAGCAAAGGATCGATACCATGTCCGGGCAGACCAGCATAAAACCGATGATCTACGCAGCCCTTTTTGCAGCCATCACCGCAATCGGCGCGCTCATAGAGATTCCGATCCCGATAAGCCCGGTGCCGCTCACACTTCAGGTCTTCTTCGTGCTGCTTGCGGGGCTTGTTCTGGGCAGCCGGTGGGCAGGAACAGGGATGGTAGTGTATCTGCTGCTCGGAATTGTTGGTTTTCCCGTCTTTTCCGGCGGCTCATCAGGAATCGGGACGATTCTCGGACCAACAGGCGGATATCTCATCGGATTCGTGCCTGCTGCATTCGTAACCGGACGGATCACTGAAACGTTTGGCAGGAGCACGCCTGCTGTGGTCTGCGCCATGATTGCGGGTCTTGCTGCGATCTATATTCCGGGAGTCGTGCAATTATCCATTGTCGCGGGCTTAACCGTCAGGGAATCCATTGTTATCGGCGTTCTCCCCTTCTTGATCGGGGATTCTGTCAAATTGACCGCCGCACTGATCGTGTCGAGACGAATCGGATATGTGAGCGAATATGATTGAATTAAACGACGTGTGCTTTGACTATTCGAAAAACTCGTACCCGGGAAGACCGGTTCTGGAGGGAGTCGACCTCTCCGTTAAAAGAGGTGAGTATCTCGGCGTCGTTGGCGACAACGGATCCGGAAAAACGACGCTTGCAAAACTCTTAAATGGTCTCCTGTTACCAACGAGGGGAAGTGTCGTTGTGAATGGAATCGCAACAAGAGACCGTGAGAGGCGGTTTGCGATCAGGAGGTCAGTGGGAATCGTGTTCCAGAACCCGGACGCGCAGGCAATTGGTGAAACCGTGGAAGAAGACATCGTTTTCGGATTGGAGAATATCAGCGTCCCGAAATCCGAGATTGACCGCCGTATCGATCGGTATCTGGGTCTGTTCGGGATAGAAGATCTCAGACATCGGAATATCGGTCTTCTGAGCGGCGGTCAGAAGCAACTCGTGAATATAGCCGCGGTTATGGCTATGGAGCCGGAATGCATCGTCTTTGACGAGTCGCTCTCGATGATGGATCCTCGTAATCGTGCGAACGCGCTTGAGAAGTTATCCTGGCTTGCCCGGGGCGGTACTTCGGTCATACTGATCACCCACGATCACGACGATCTGGCTCGCTGTGACCGGGTGATCGCGATATCAGAAGGCAGGATAACGTCGCAGAGACTGCCTGAATGCGAAGAGATCGACTACCGTGAACCTGCTTCCGGAGTTACGCTCCCCCCGCTGAGTGGGTCAAAAATTGAGGTGCGAAACGTCTCACACACGTACGATCACGGATCTGAGTGGGCGGTTCCCGCGCTGAACGATATTGACCTCACAATCAGAGCAGGGGAGGTCTTCGGCGTAATCGGCGGGATCGGCTCAGGCAAGTCCACGCTCGCATCACTCATAGCCGGACTCGACACGCCGACATCCGGCAGCATCACAATCGCCGGAATTCCACCCCAACCCGGAAAGAATGTGGGGATTCTCTTTCAACACCCTGAGGATTTCTTTTTCGAAAAAACCGTCAGGGAAGACATGGCTTTCGGACTGAAAGCGATGGGCGCATCAGATGATGTGGTAGAGAGCCGGATACGGGATGCGATGGGGGCAGTCGGACTCAAAATGCAGTTTCTCGAAGAACCGTCGTCTCGTTTGAGCTCAGGCGAGCAGAGGCTTGTTTCCTTTGCGTCTGTCATTGCTATGGGTCCCGAATGCATAGTTCTCGACGAACCCACCGCAGGACTCGACCGAAGATCGAGAAGAAAGGTTCTGGAGGTCGTCAAGGGGCTGGCAGGACGAAAAATCGTGGTTTACATATCTCACAGGGCAAGAGACATCCTCGAGGTATCGGAACGAATCGCAGTACTTGAAAACGGGAATCTGGCATTCGACGATGCGAAGGCAGAGTATCCTGATTGGACGCAGGAGCAGATGCGAGAGGGATGTGAATGGGCGCAAGAATGATCTTTGGCACGTACAGGAAGCGCGATTCGTACCTCCACCGGATCGATCCGCGGACGAAGTTGCTTCTGACCGCGGGAGTCAGCATTCCGGTGTATCTGGCAGACCCTGCCGGGCTTGCGTTGTTGGCGGCTATCGTGTCGGTTTTCGCGGTTGCTGCACGAATTTCGGTCGCCAATCTTCTGCGGGGGCTGCGACCGGTTGCGCCATTTCTTGCCATGATCTTTCTGGCACATCTGGCATTCGGAAACAGCATCCCAGCCGCCGCAATCCCTGTCGCAAGGTTTGTTCTTCTCATACTAACTACGATTTTGCTGCTGCACACGACATCGCCTTCGGAGCTGAAGACGGCTCTCGCATCATTTATGAAGCCGTTTGGCGGTCCCGGCGCAGAGATCGCATTCATGGTCGGGGTCGCAATGGCATTCATTCCAGGACTACTTCTCGACAAAGAGACGATCGCAAGGGCGCAGGCAGCGAGAGGATACAGACCAAAAGGGCTGAGTGGCTTTACTTCGATCATTGTTCCGCTTCTGCGCAGATCGTTTCGGAGAGCGGACTCCTTATCTGATGCTCTCGAATCGAGGTGCTATCACCGGGATGCAGCGCGTTATTACTACAACCGCGAGTTGACGAGGTCGGACTATCTTCTGGTCGGCGGGGTTG
Source organism: Methanosarcinales archaeon (assembly GCA_021159385.1). Taxonomy (GTDB): domain Archaea; phylum Halobacteriota; class Methanosarcinia; order Methanosarcinales; family Methanogasteraceae; genus Methanogaster_C. The sequence goes on along the minus strand of JAGGRW010000016.1, from coordinate 125 downwards.
CTCTGATTCTGGTTCTCTCTGGTCTTTCGGTGAGTCCTGGTACGTAAAAGTCTCAAAAACAGTGGCAGTAGCCACCATTCTGAAAACCGCTAGTTAACCCAACCAACCCCGCTTATGCGTACCCC
>JAGGRW010000037.1 GCA_021159385.1 Methanosarcinales archaeon | reverse complement strand
GATACAACGTCACAAAGGACGCATCAGGAAACTTGACCAGCGCAACAAAGCCTGGTAGCACTCTGAATCTTCTTGATTTTGGCGGAGGAGGACATGCCATCTTCATCGATGAATATAATGGTTCTGAAACCTGTCTGGCGTGCCACGAGAAAGAGGGCGAGAATTTCTCGACCTCGATTCACAACACGTGGCTGGGTATAGCGACAAATATTACAGGAAAGGAAGGCAATACGACAGGCAAACTCGTGGGTGTGAACGACTTCTGCGGTGCTGTGACATCAAATGAAGCTATGTGCGGCAAGTGCCACGCAGGATATGGTTTACCTGATGGCAATATCTCGGTCGAGAAGATCGACTGCTTGATCTGCCACGCACCGAACTATGAGAAGAACGCGACAGGACCGGATCCGTCGATCAATGCAACGGCAGCAGCTAGGAATGTCACATCGCCCACGCGCGAGATGTGTCTGCGCTGCCATGCAACGGCAGGTGGTGGAAACAATAGGAAACGGGGCGATCTTGAATCTGCGATGGGCGCATCCAGCGTCTCAAAGGACCTCGACGTCCACATGAATGCGGACATGACGTGCCAGGACTGCCACACATTTGAGGATCACCACGTATCCGGAAGAGGTATGGATCTGCGTGTTGACGATACGTCGACTGTGGTTAGCTGCGACAATGCGGAGTGCCACGGCAGTGAGCCGCATCCAACTGGCTCATTGTACAACCTGCACACGGACAACATCTCCTGCACAGCCTGCCACATCACATCGTATGGCAAGGTGGAGCCAGTCGAGGTCGCTCGTAACTGGGAGCTTACGTTTTCGCCGGGCATGCTCACAAAGGAAAGCAATCCCGCACCGATCCATGTCTGGTGGAACAGGACGTCTGAGATCATGGACCTCGCAGACCCGGTTGTGCTTGACGATGGGGTTGTGGTGATGGCGAAGCCTGGTGGCGGTATCAACGATCCCGAATCCAAGATATACGCGGCAAGACTGCATCGAGGTAGACAGCCATGGAATGGTACGTACATGCTGCCGTTCAACGTCCCGACTGCCAAGGCAACCCACAACATGACCCAGGCAATCCTTAAGGCGACAGGCGTGAGATACGATAATGTCTCGTACGTGAATGCCACGCGGTACATGGGACTCTTCCACGGAGTATCGCCGAAGGAGGACGCGTTGACCTGCGGCGACTGCCACGATGACCACAAGCTCAACTACGAGACACTCGGATACAACGTCACGAAGGACGCATCAGGAAACCTGATCAATGCAACGAAGCCCGGCATTGACTGGAATCTCGCCACGCTTGCATCAGGGAGCGGCGAAGAGGAACCAGAGGGACCAAGCGCCGTTCAGATCAACGATTGGACCCTGCCTTCCACAGGCACTCGTGGCGAAATCATCAACGCAACCGTGGACATCAAGAATACAGGCAATGAAACCATCTGGTTCACGGTCTCGATATCAGGTACACAGCCCACAACAGGCAGCCCAATCGGGGGTCTTGGAACGGTTCAATTGAATGCTGGCGATTCCGTTGAGGTGCCGATCATGATTGTAGTGCCAGGTTCTTCGGATACCGGGGATTACACGCTGATTCCAGCGGTTTACAAACAGAATGACTACCTCGCAGGAGATCCGCAAGCAATCGGTTCAGGAAAGTCGGTAACGATTTCCTGAAACCTTTACTTTTTAGGAGGCAATCATGAACCGAATACACAAACTTGCGATTCCTGTACTGCTGCTGATGTGCGTATCACTATCTGGTGCAAGCGCACAATCGATAGCGATCAAAGCAGAGGGTGGAGGAGATCTTCCAGGTAGCATCTATGTTGGCGAGACCTTTACGGTGCTAATAACCGAGGACGGTAGTCATGTTGGTGCTGGTACCAATGTGATATTCACGCTTCCGCAGGTTGGTGGCACTCATATCTATGTTCTGACCGATGACAACGGCAGGGCACGATACAAGCCGCCGAGAACAGGAACCCTTGGAATCAAGGCGATGGGTGGCATTGTTACAGTAGCAGAAGCGACTGTAGATGTGGCATACAGACCCAAAACAACTCCTTACACCGGCGGTGGCGGCGGTGGCGGTGGTGGTGGCTACTACCCGCCAGCAACCCCAACCGTGATAGCGACTGCTGCACCAACAGCACCGCCGGGAGCAACACCTGGAGTCACACCAGTGGTAACTCCGGTCAAAGTGGTCAAGACCCCGGTCGAGGTGAAAACTTCAGCACCAACGCCCAAACCACCCAAAAAAGGCATCCCGGGCTTCACATCGGTCTTCGCAATCGCTGGGCTGCTTGCGGCTCTGTATCTGGTGCTGCGGCGAAGAGAGTAAGTGAATAAATGAAGGGAGATTCTCCCTTCGTCCTTTTCCTTTTTCCACACTCTTCGGAAGCAGTGCAGCAGCCCCAACGCTCATCTGGAATGCCGAACCGCCAGCATCGGTAACACGGGGTAATGGTGCCACATTCAAGGTCGGATTCTTTGAATTAGCGGAGTATTACCCCGTGTTGGGAATAGCACCGATGAGGTGGTCCCGGAGGTATTCGAAAAACATCGACAGAATCGGGTTCGAGGAGTTCAAGAAGGGTGTGCTGTGAATGAATCGAACGAAGCAAAGATAGAAGAGGGACTACCATAGTAGTATTGCATACAGCGCGGTCACATCGATCGAGATCGTGATGTCTATGCTGGAATGATCAAAAGGAGGCATATATTGAAGAATATGAAGACGACCCCCCACATCGACTACATTAGAAGCGTGTCGGAGGTGGCTGTTATTCTACTTTTTTGCCTGTTGACCGCATCAACAGCATCGGCATCGGCATCGCCTGCATCCGAAGGGGTGCACGCCAGCGGTACATTCTCACACAGCTTCATCCATGAATACACTGGTGCTGAAAACTGTCTGGTGTGCCACCGGCAGGTTAGCAATGATCTCGCGACCTCGATTCACAACACGTGGATGGATACGGCAACAAACGTCGTGGGGAAGGAAGGTACCAAGACCGGCAAACTCGTGGGTGTAAACGATTTCTACGGTGCCGTAACATCGAATGAAGCTCTCTGCGCTAAGTGCCACGCGGGGTTTGGCTTACCTGAGCATGATTTCTCGGTCGGAAAGATCGACTGCTTGATCTGCCACGCACCGAATTACAAGAAGACCGCAACAGGACCGGATCCCTCGATCGATGTACTGGCGGCTGTTCAAAGCATGGTCAAATCGCCAACGCGTGAGATGTGCCTGCGCTGCCATGCGACGGCAGGCGGTGGAGACAATAACAAGCGGGGCGATCTCGAACTTGCGATGGGCGCATCCAGTGTCTCACGGGATCTTGATGTCCATTTAAGCGCGGAGATGAAGTGCCAGGACTGCCACACATTCGAGGATCACCACGTATCCGGGAGGGGTATGGATCTGCGTGTTGACGATACGACGACTGTGGTTAGCTGCGATGATGCGAGATGTCACGGATTAGTGCCGCATCAGGATGGCTCGATGGCGTATACGTATAACAAGCACACGGACAGGCTCTACTGCACAGCCTGCCACATCACATCGTATGGCAAGGTGACCTCCGCTGAGGTCTCTCGTGACTGGGAACACAGGCAGCTCGTAGGGGGTGAGCACAAACCGACGATCGTGCGTGAGGCAAATCTCGAACCGATCCATGTCTGGTGGAACAGGAAGTCTGAGATCATGGATCTCGCAGACCCGGCTGTGCTTGACGATGGAGTTGTGGTGATGGCGAAGCCTGTTGGTGAACTCAACGATCCCGCATCAAAGATATACGCGGCAAGATTGCACCTGGGTAGACAGCCATGGAATAGTACCAGTACACACATACTGCCGTTCAATATTACGACCATCGGGACGACCGATGACATGACCCAGGCAATCCTTGACGCAACAGGCGAGACCTACAACCCGGTCGAGTACGTCAACGCCAGGCGGTACATGGGACTCTTCCACGGCGTATCGCCAAAGGAGGACGCGTTGACGTGCAGCGACTGCCATGAGGATCACAAACTCAACTTCGAAGCACTCGGATACGATGTTACGAAGGATGCATCCGGCGACCTGATCAGTGCAACGAAGCCCGGCAGTACTGTGAATCTCGCAACTCTCAGCGGCAAGGACTGTGTCAGCTGCCACGATCTTGACGGAATTGTACCTGAAAGACTCCGAATCGACGTGCAGGCTATGAACATGTCCGACGCCATCCACTATGACCTGAACAGAGGTGCGGAAGACGAACTGGATCCAAATAACGCACGCTGCTGGGCATGTCATGGTGAGGGTGACGGATCAGAAGCAGCCCAACCATCAGGTCATCCTGAGAACTACGACAACCCAAGGAACTGCAGTGGTGGGGATTGTCACAGCATCAACCAATCCATCTTCAACGAACCGATGGTCTACGAACACTTCATGTACGCGGACAAACTTGATAACGAAGGTAACGTTCTCCCCACAGCGAACATCAGCACAGGGGTTAGTTGCGATAGGTGCCACATAAACAGCATCATGGAAACTCGGGATCCCGATTATATCAGAACTTCTGATATCTCACTGGTATCTCACTACGGCTCGACCCATGACCTGATGGCGTATCCGGATTTTATCATGACTGATTGCGTCTACTGCCATGAGGGGCATTACAAAGAGGATTGGGGTGAGGGGATCTCAGGAGATTGGGGTGACGAGATCGCAGAGGAGTGGGGCGATGCGATTGATCCGATGGATCAGGAGGCAGATATGATCGAGGATGAGGGCGATGAGTATTCCAGGACCATGTCTGCAGGCGATCAATGGGCACTCAGGAACGGCTACATATTCAAAGTCACTGCCGTCGATCTGGAAGGAGACAACGCACACATCCAGCTGAGCAGGTACGGGGAACTGCTTGAGGACCAGATAGTATACCTGAATTCGCCTTATGACTATGAGCGAGAGGTTACGGATGATGGCAAAACGTTCAACCAGACCGACGTTCTTTTGAATCTGACCGGCATCATGAGGTATGAGGGCGGCGTGGTTGCGATATTTGAGGGGCAGACGATCAAACGAATTCACAAGGAGACCGGGAATTCTGCGTGCTATGCCTGCCATGCGGAAGGATATGGCAAGAACAGTCGATATACCCTCGTAGACAGACTCGGTGATATGACCTATTATACAACGATGCTTGTCGATTTTGACTATTATGGCGATAACATCTCAAAGACACTTGCGACTGGCGAAGAATGGGATCTCGGTGATGGATTCACTCTTACGGCAAAACAGATCGATGTGGATGGGGATCTTGCCAGACTCGAACTTGCAAGAGATGGCGTTGCTGTCGAAGACGATGTAGATGTGGTGCATACAGGCGAGATGATCTATTATGAGGACGATTTTCGTGCAATCAACGATTCGCATACGTTTCACGATCTGCGCATATTCAGGGCGAACGTCTCGGGCATATTCAGATCAGAAGACGATGATCTGATGGTGCTCAGGGATGTGCGGCTGATATCGCCTGATATATCCGCGGTGGATGCCGAAGATATCGAAGGTGATAACGGTTTCAGGTTGGATGGTTACAATCTCAGCTGGATCAGAGTCGGAGAGGATTTCGGAGGAAGGGAACCATTCACACTCCATGAGGCTCCGCTCCACAATGGAAGAGCTGCAAACTTTGCTGACTGTGTCCACTGCCACGATCTCGACAGTGGCATGGATATCAAACGCGTGGATGCGATCGCATCCCGACTCGGAGCACACGCGGGGCTCAATTGCAATGCATCCAGCGAGACTGTACTGTCCGATCCGATCGATAAGGCATGCTGGGCATGTCATGGAATCGGAACAGAACCGGATGTCCACCCGGATACGAAGCCGGAGGAGTGCGTGGACTGTCATGTGAACGAGATACTCTACGGTGCAGTAGACCTGAGTGATGAGGCACACGGACGGGCTGAAGACTGTAATCGGTGCCATGCGGCAGACTATCCGGGAACGCATGTCATCAACGTTTTCAAACCAAACATGCCCGGCATCACAGAGATAAAGGTGATTCCGGAAGTGGCAAGGTCCGGGCAGCTGGTGAGTGTGAGTGCCACTGCCGTTGCGGGCTGGAACATGTTGGTCGAGGCGATGGAATATTTCATCGACGATGCGGGTCGATCCGGAACAGGTATGGCAGTCGTGCCGGTCGATTGTGCATTCGACGAGCAGACAGAAGAGTTTGAATTTATGATCAACACCACCGGACTTGGGCCGGGTGACCACACAGTACGTATCCATGCAATGGAACGTGGCAGATGGGGTCCGATGAACAGAGCTGCATTCGCAATAGAGTCCCCGGAACCGGAGTCTCCAAAACCTGCAATGGCAGTTAAGCCAGGGCGGCACCTCGATCTGCCGATGATAAACGCTGCAGCAGTCATCATCGTCATTGGAATAGGAGCATGGTTTTTGCTTACACTCCGGAGAAAGAGGGGTCTTTGAATCGCTGAATTGGATGAGGTACTACGATGATTTCAATGAAGAGCGCATTGTTCGGGATCGGTATCGTGTTGTTGCTTATTCTTGGGTCCGGGTGCCTGACTTATGTGGAGGAACCCAACGCTTCAACCAATCAGACGGCTCCGGACGTTTGGGGGGTGAATGATTCGGATGTGAGTGGCGGGGAACCAGTCGGTTCAATGCCATCGGAATGCAAGGGCAACTGCACCGGGTGCCATGGGCTCGCTCACGGCACACAACTCCGAAACTGCACCGGGTGCCACGATGTGCATGATCCGAGGGGTAACATCTCAAGCCCACGTCTCGAACAGTTCTGTTCTCAGTGCCACCCACAACAATTCGAAGAGTTCTCAGATCATCCTGGCGGACATGCCAACCTGAAGTGTGTTTACTGCCACAGCGTCCACCGACGTAGTGAGGCATGTACCAACTGTCATCCACCACACAGTATAGAGTCGATGTATGACGATTGCCTGAACTGTCATCCTGCACATGCGCCACAGGAGATCGAATATCCTGCAACCGTATCGGATGAACAGTGTGCTGACTGTCATAAGGGGGCGAGCATTGCACTTGCGCAGGGTAACACCAGGCACAGCAGCCTGAAATGCACATACTGCCACACAACCCATGAACAGATCCCGAAGTGCACGGATTGTCATGCACCGCACGCACAGAATATGACTTATGACGATTGTATCGGATGCCACCCTGCACACAATCCGGTGGACATGAAATTCTCTTCAGACATCCCGCGAGAGGACTGTGCGGCATGTCACAAAGAGATCAATTCCGAGTTACGCGGAAGCAATACAAAGCACAACGATCTGAATTGTGTTTACTGCCACCCGGAACACCGGTATCTGCCAACATGTGAGTCCTGCCACGGATTACCACATAAAAATGTATATGATGTGCATGAGGATTACCCTGATTGCAGCCAGTGCCACATTGCTCCACATGATGTGCATAATATCGTGTTTACCAGACGGTAATCGGCGTGAGGTTGTGTCTGCTGTGCTTTCCGGCTCTGGGATGATATTGCTCAACAGACAGCCCCATTGCTCCGCGACCCGCGCAAGTTCACCCACGCGATACCACAGAACACTTTGACAGATGGCATAGTCCCACCTCATCTTTGCCTGTAGGCACCGTTGAAGTGGTGAGCAAGCAATCCATTCGATAAGAGCAGGTATCGCCGCTAAAACTCACTTCCAGGCGACTCTGTCCGTCTTCCGTCACCCGTTACTTTCTGGCAAGCCTCAAGCGGCACCAGCCTCATATCGGGAACGGCAGCCCGTCCACGCCGTGCTTGGCAAAGGTCTTGATGATATCGTAGACGTCATCGTACTGCTCGATGCCGCGGTTTCGCATCTCATCGAGTATCCGCGCCCGCAAGAAGAGGTCGTTGTAGATCTGCCTCGTGTCCTCGTAGCCCTGAATCTTCGCGATCTTGTCCTCGAGGATGAAGCTGTTGTTAAGCCCCCGAAACGAGTGAATATCAGTCTCCGGGTCCCACATGAAGACTGCTCTCGTGACGACACCGCCCACGTCCTCGTAGTAGCCCTCGATCTCCTCAATCGAGAGGCAGCGCCGCAGAAACTTGCCCTTGACGTAAACCGCCTGGAGAATCATCGCAACGTTGAGGTTATCGATGAACGTGACCGGAATGTTTATCGGGTCACCTGTGAGCCTCTGAATCATCTTTTTTACCGCTGACGCGTGGAATGTTGCGATCACTGGGTGGCCGGTCTGCATCGCCTGAAACGCGGTCGCGCCCTCTGCGCCACGAATCTCGCCAACGATTATGTAGTTTGGTCGCGACCTGAGCGCGGCTTTGAGGAGGACGAACGTATCGACCCTCGAGTCCACAGGTCCGGATTCCCGCGTTATCAGCCGCTGCCAGACCTCGTGTGGCGGCAGAACCTCTGGCGTGTCCTCGATTGAGTAGATCTTCGATTTCTCCTGGACAAAGGCGAGACACGCATTCAGCATCGTTGTTTTTCCGGATGCGGTCTCGCCAGAGAAAAATATGCTCATCCCGTTCTCGAGGCAGAGCCAGAGGTACGCAGCCATCTCGCTGTTGATGCCGCCCCAGCCGATGAGCTGGATGATGCTGACCGACTCCTCGCTGAACTTCCGCATCGTGAAACTGCTGCCCGCGATGCTGATGTCCTCGCTGTAGATGATGTTTATCCTGGAGCCGTCCGGAAGCGCACCATCCGCAATCGGTGTTGCCTCGCTCACAGGCCTCCCGATCCGCTCGCTCATGCTCCGCATCCAGTTATCGAGAGCTTTCTGGTCTCCAAAACCGAGGTTCGTCTTTATCATGTCGTATTTCTTGTGGATGATGTAGATGTTGTCAACGCCGATGCTGTGAATATCCTCGAGATACGGATCTCGTATGATCGGCTCGATCGGTCCCGAACCGACGATGTCGCGTTCGAGGTAGTACGCTATGTTGTTGTACTCCTGCTGGGTGAGTGGAATCTTCCGGTTGGCAGCGGAGAACCCGAGCTTCTCGAGTGGGGATTTTTTGTTGCTGGTCCGCCCGCCCGCGCCGATTGTAACAGACTCGTTCAGTAGTTTTGCGATCTGCTCCCTGAGCTGGGTTTCTGACGTAGGAACCGGTTCGTTCGGTGCTTTTTCAAGAATCGAGCTCTTCACCTCGCCGTATTTCTCCTGCTCGGCTGGCGACAGCGTAGGCTCGATCGCAAAGTAGTCGACACGACCCTCCTGTTCGGTGCCGTAAAGGTGGATGAAGATCGGATCCCCGACCGGCAGGAGGATGTTTGGGAACTTTGGCAGGTCTCCTGACAGTTTCGTCATGAATTCAGGGGTCTTGTTCGTCTCCTTGCGGAATTTATCGATGTATGCCTTCAGATGCGGGTTTCTCTGCATCGCCATCTCAAATTCGTCCATTCAAACACCTCGACAAAATATCCTGACAGAACACCTCACGAGACCGCCGAAATCTCGATTACCAACCCCACGTTCGGCTCGATCCTGAATCCGACCATCTGTGTCACCTGCCCCTTCGCTCCTGTAAACTTGTTCACGACCATCGTCCGTTTGATCTCGTTCCCGCTCGCTTTCACCTGAAGAGATATATAAATATCACATGATGAATGCAACACCGACATAATGCTCTCATCCAGCTGGTCCGGCTCAAGAGTGATTATGATGACCTTCCCGATCCCGTTCAGTTTCTTGAAGAACGAGACGAGATCGAGCGTCTTCTCCGCGTCCGCGCTGTACTTGATCAGCGCAGAGATTGTGTCAATTATGATCACGTCCTTTGCGAAAAGCTCCTTTGCACTCATCAAACGCTGCAAAAAGTCAGTTCGTGTCTTTGCAGCCTCGACAAGCGGGATCACCGGGATATAGAGGAGATTACCCTTCAGCAAATGGTTTGCGATCGGGTAATCGAGCGAGTACATCTGGTTGATGAACCCTTTTGTGGTCTGCTGGGTTGATACGATCGTCACAGTCGATCCGTTCTCAACCAGCCCGAAACACGTCCGCTGGGAGATCGTGCTCTTGCCACCGCCGCTGCCGCCCTCGATCAGGACAAGCGAGCCTGCCGGGAAGCCGTCGCCCAATTTACGGTTGAATTCATCACGTTCGAGATAAAACGATCTCAGTTCAGACACTTGTAGTCACTCCTTGCATTGTCACCCCTTGTACTGCGCTTCGTTCTTCATGTCGTAGTAGAGTATCCGTAGCCTCTGGTCATCCACCTGATACGTCGGACACCAGTATTCGAGCAGAAATCCGATGATCTGCGTGACTTTGGACTCTGACCCTGCAAACTTGTGGACAGCGATGGAGCGCCTGACATCGCCCATCTCCCTCTTTGTCTTGATCTCCAGGTGGACGTCAGACGACGACTCGAATATGTGCGTAACCTCGGGATCGAGCATACCTTCATCAAGAGCGATGACAACCGTCTTTCCAACGGAACCGACCCTCTTGAAGAAATTTATCAGATCGAGCGTCTTCTTTGCGTCCGCGCTGTGGAATAGCAGGGAGGAGATCGTATCGATTATCACCACATCATTTCTGAACAACGTCTTTGCCGCCATCAACCGCTGAATGTAATCGGACTTTTGCTTCGTCTTCTGCAGGAGCGGGATGACCGGGATCATCAACAGTCTGCCACGCACCAGATATATGCCAATCGGATAGTCGAGCGCCTGCATCTGGGCAATGAACCCCTTTGTTGTCAGTTGAGTGGATATGAACGTCACGGAAACGTCGTTTTCCAGGAGTCCGAAGCAGATTCGCTGGCATGTGACACTCTTGCCGCTACTGCTACCGCCTTTTATCGTCACCAGCGAACCGCGGGGGAGTCCGCCCCCGAGTTTCTGGTTCAAGACATCTCGCTCGATTCCAAATGAATACAGGTCACCCATCACCACACCCGTTTTTCAATAATACTTCTGCGGTATTAAGTCTTCTGACTGCAAGACGCTCCCACCACAACCACCACAAGACAATCCTTAAGTAACATGCCCCATAAGCTTGGAATATGGGCATCTACGAGGTTATCATCGTTGGGGCAGGTCCTGCGGGCATCACGGCAGGAATATACGCGCAGAGGGCACGTCTCGATACGGTGTTATTGGAAAGACTTGGCGTGGGTGGGCAGATCGTCCTATCCGACAACGTCGAGAACTATCCCGGGTTTCAAAGCATCAGCGGATATGAATTGATGCAGAGATTCGAGGAACAGGCGAAAGGATTCGGTCTCGAGGTCAAGGACGAAGAAGTGACTGAAATACGTGATGAGGGTGAGTATAAATTGGTACGAACTCACGACCACGAGTATAAGACGAAATCGGTCATCATCGCATCAGGAGCAAAGCCAAAACGTCTTGGCGTACCCGGAGAAGAAGAATTCATCGGAAAGGGCGTATCCTTCTGTGCGACGTGCGACGGGTTCTTTTTCAGAGGTAGGGACGTTGCGGTCGTTGGAGGCGGAAATTCTGCGATAACCGAAGCCATATATCTTGCAAAGATCGTAAACAAGGTGTACGTTGTGCACAGGCGGGCAGAACTCCGCGCAACAAAGATTCTGCAGGAGCGAGCGCTCGAGAATCCGAAGATCGAGTTCGTCTGGAATTCAGTAGTCGAAGAGATCATCGGAGATTCTACCGTTTCCCAGGTGTCGCTCAGAAACGTCGTCACGGGCGAACGTTTCCAGCTTGCGGTCGGCGGCGTCTTCATGTACGCGGGGCTTGCGCCGAACACGGAATTTGCAGACGTCAAGAAGGACGACGCGGGGTTCATCATAACCGATGAGACTCTTGCGACCTCGACTGCCGGGGTCTTTGCAGCAGGCGATTGCAGGAACACGATGTTGCGGCAGGTCGCAACCGCAGTCGGCGACGGCGCGCTTGCTGTGGCGTCGGTTGAGCGGTATCTGGGCTAAAACCTTGTGGCTCCTGCCTCATGGCAATCCGGTGCCATATTGTCCATAATTCGTCGCCTCTGGCTGTGATGAGAGACCTTGGATTTACATCCCCAACCGACAGATGACAAATCTTAATGCAGGTAGCCACACATCATGAATGATGGATCAGACGAACCAGACTGACCCGCCGAACCAGCCAGCAGACCTTGCTGAAAAGTCGGGGCGATATGAGAAACTACTGAAAGACGCGCTTTTGAGTGCCGAAATTGTGCCAGACGGGTCATCGCACCTCATAATCGTCGCAAAAGATTATTTACTGATGGCGGAATCTTATTATACGGATGGCGTCCACTTTCTCAAAAGCGATGATCCGGTCAATGCGCTGGTTTCTTTCAGCTACGGACATGCGTTCATCGATGCGGGCGTGCGGCTGGGCGTCCTTTCCTTGAGGTGATTATGAATTACAAAGTGACGATGGAAGCGGCGTGGCCGGTGCGAGATGTGAAGACGGCGGATGATGCCATCGGTGTCGCGATAGCAGAAGCAGGCAAGCGGTTTCAGCCGAAGCTTGGCTTCGTGGATATCGAGATCGGATCGATCGTATGCCCGGGTTGCAAGAGGGAGGCGGACGCGGTGCTTTTGGTTGCGAATACGGCACTCGTTGGGCTGGTTTTGTCCATGAGAGTCTTTGATGCCGAAACAACAGAACATGCGGAGCGAATTGCCAAATCGGTGATCGGACGCGCACTAAAACGCGTGCCGTTGCGCGCGATCGAGGTTGAGGAATGGAACGGATAGGCGATGTTATCAGGAACGGCGCATATACCTGGATGCAAAATCCGGTTCTCTGCGCTCCGTTTCTCATTAACGCAATCGCTCAGGTCATGTTTTCAATCGTTGTTCTGGCAGGAGTCGCAATCGCAATCGGAACCGACGCATTCACGCAAATCGCATCGAGCATATCGGATTTTATGAGCGTGGTTCAGTACGCAGACGAACTTCCGACCGGGATTATGTATGAGCTGTACCAGTTGATCACACCGTTCATCCGGGTGTTCGTCGCCGCGGCAATCGTTCTTGTGATCGGATGCACGCTGATCCGCACGTTCTTCATGGCTGGTGCGATCGGTATGGCGAAGGCGGCGACGATGGTCGGAACAACAGGATTACACGATCTCCTTCGTCACGGCAGACAGAGTATGATCAGCCTCTTTCTCGCCAATATCGCAATCAGTCTCATGTTTCTTCTCGGAATTGTGTTTCTGGTACCGGGTGCCGTGATGGCACGGATGACCGATAGCATCGGTGTGCCCATGATTATACTTTTTATGGGTATTTTATTATTTATAATTTATATAATCATCCTGTCACTCGGAATGACTCCGGTCCAGTATGCACTCGTCATCGACAATCTTGGAGCGATCGAAGGTATTGAAAAGGGATGGAGCTTCTTTTTAGATCACAAATTCGATGTTTTTCTGATCTGCGTTTTGATGATTGTGATAGCCATGTTTACCGGACTGATCGGAATCGTTTTTTACACGCATCCGGTTTCAGCAGCGATCTGGCGGTTCGTCGATGTTCTGATCAATCTTTGTATTGTACTGCCACTGACGACAGCGTGGTGGACGCGCCTGTACATGGAGAGGGAAGGCGCAACGCCCGGGCACCATTGATCGTATCCGCTTCAAATTAAGGGGCAACCGCGGCACTATCTAAAAAATTGGTGATTTATGATAATTATCGTAGATCCAGATTTCACAAATTTACGCAGACATTACCTCGAATCTGTGAAATCAGTGTTAATCTGTGGCTGATATGACTTTTAGCCACAGATCAACACGGATGAACACAGATTGAGTTTTTTCTGTATATTTTCAGAAAGACTGGAGATCAGGTTTTACCATGCTTTTTGAAGTGGATACCATTGATCGTATTTCATTCAATCATGGGCGTCATCATCAACATCAGCGTTACGTCGATAGCCTTCTCTTCTTTCTGATAACTTCTCTGCCAGCCCCGATTCAGGTTTTCGCGTGTGGGCTTTCTGTGAGTGTCCTGCCCTCGCGTGTCTGCGCCGGGCAGTTCCTCGGGCGCTTCCGGTCCGCCAGCCGCAATCCTGCCCTGATCTGTCCGTGATCGATCGCTCCTGCGGGTGCTTGCGTGACTCTGGCATCGCGGGGCGATTC
>JAGGRW010000090.1 GCA_021159385.1 Methanosarcinales archaeon | reverse complement strand
CCCGGCAGAATGCGAAGCATCGCCGGAGGCACCACCAACTGATCCGGCTGACGTCGCCAAAGCCCTGCTGTTACAAACGTACGCGGACGCATCAAATCGGCTGGCTGAAGGGCTTTTGCTAATTTGGTGTGTGATTGAACAGTAGTTTCAACTCGGGGAATGTACTTTTACTCTACTTTTTGGAGTGGATACTTATTTTTTTATTTTTTTGTTTCGTAGACCTCCGGAAACGCTATTATACCAAATAGGCTAATTCTTACCGGATGCAACTGATCATCAACGGACTCGTCATCGGCAGTATCATCGCCCTCACTGCTATCGGTTTATCGATGATCTACAAGACCCTCAACTTTGTGAACTTTGCGCACGGGGATTTTGTGGCGTTTGCAGCGTACATCGCGCTTCTGACGAACGTGGCACTTGGCATGAACCTCGCAGTTGCGTTCGCTGTCGCAATACTCGCGACGGTTGCGCTCGGCGTTGTTGTGGAGAAGCTCGTGTGGATGCCGATGAGGCGAAAGAACGCCACCCAGACGACGCTCATCATAATCTCGATCGGGCTTGCGCTGGTTCTGCGAAATATCCTTATATTCGTCTGGGGCGGCGACACACAGAGTTACAACATCCCTGTGCGAAGGGGTTTTGACTTCTTCGGAGCGGTCATCACTCCGAATCAAATTCTGGTCATAGTCACAGCGTTTTTCCTGATGTTTCTCCTCCACCATCTTCTGTCGAGGACAAAAATCGGGAAAGCGATGCGTGCGCTCTCTGACAACGTCGATCTCGCCCGCATATCCGGAATCGACACGGATCGAGTGATCCTCCGGACATGGGTGATCGGGCTCGGACTTGCTGCGGCGGGCGGGGTGCTCTACGGGCTCGTCACCGCGATTCGGCCGAGCATGGGTTGGTTTCTCCTGCTGCCGATGTTCGCTGCAGTGATCCTCGGCGGTATCGGAAACCCTTACGGCACAATCGCCGGCGGAATGGTCATCGGGCTGTCACAGGAACTGAGCACCGCTGTTCTCCCCACCGAGTACAAGTTTGCGGTCAGTTTCATTGTTATGACGATAGTACTCCTGATCAAGCCGGAAGGAATCTTTGGATGGGTTAGATGACGGGATTGACCGGATCGGCAGGATGCTTCGACGCGATTCTGCCATACATCGTAACGATCCTGTTGATCTCCTCGATCTACGCGATCTTTGCGCTGGGTCTCAATCTCGAGTGGGGGTTTACCGGGCTTCTGAACTTCGGACACGTCGCATTCTTTGCGATCGGCGCGTATACAACTGTTCTTTTGGATCTGTGGGGATGTCCTCTTGTTTTATCGATTATTGCAGGAGTTGCGCTCGCCGGATTCTTCGGATTCCTGCTCGGGATTCCGACGCTCCGTCTCCGGGCGGATTATCTCGCAATCGTCACGATCGGATTCTCCGAAGTGTTGAGATTCATCCTCCTGAATGAAGAATGGCTCACAAGAGGTCCTTTCGGAGTTTATGGATTTGAGAGACCGTTTCAGGATGTGATCCCATACCAATATTATAATACTTTCCTTCTAATATTGTATGTCGCGATACTGGTCGCAATCTACGCATCCCTCGAACGGCTGATGCACTCGCCGTGGGGACGGGTGCTGAAGTCGATCCGTGAGGACGAGTCAGTCCCGTCCGCACTCGGAAAGAACGTCTTCTGGTACAAAATCCAGTCGCTGATGCTCGGATCAGCGATTGCGGGGCTAGCAGGTGCGCTTCTCGCGTTTTACCTCCAGTACGTAAGTCCTGCCACGTTCAAGCCGATCGAGACGTTCCACGCGTGGATCATAATCATTCTTGGCGGAACTGCGAGCAACAGGGGCACGATCGTCGGCGCCCTGATTCTCTGGACGTTCTTCAGCGGAACAAAGTTTATCAGCAGACTCGTCCCACTGGAATCGCATCAGATGGGTGCGTTTCGGATGATCGTGATCGGGCTATTGCTGATGCTTCTCATGATGTACAAACCCGAAGGAATATTCGGAAAGAAGGAGGAACTTGCATTATCTGACTGATCCGGTGTTGTCATGGTGATTTGATGGAGATATTATCTGTAAAAAACGTCAAAAAACACTTCGGCGGCGTGAAAGCGGTCGATGGGTGTTCCATCAGAATCGAGACCGGGACGGTTATGGGGCTGATCGGTCCGAATGGTGCCGGAAAGACCACGCTCTTCAATCTGATCAGCGGTTTTGAGAAGGGCAGTGGCGAGATCACATTTAAGGGGATGCGAACCGATAAGCTACCGCCGTTTAAGATTGCACGGTGCGGCATGGTCAGGACGTTCCAGATACCGCGCGCCCTCTCGAAGATGACGGTTCTTGAAAACCTGCTGCTTGCGCCGAAGGCCCAGCACGGCGAGCGGATATGGAACGTCTGGCTCCGGCGGAAGAGCGTGCAAATGCAGGAAAATACGATAAAAGAGAAATCCCGCGAGATTCTGGAGTTCTTTGAGATTTCGCACCTCGAGGACGAGTATGCGGGTGCTCTCTCTGGCGGGCAGAAGAAGCTCCTGGAGATGGCGCGGGCGATTGCGATCGACCCGTCGCTAATGATGCTCGATGAGCCGTTTGCGGGTGTGAATCCAACGCTCGCACGGAAGATCACGGGGTACATCGACGAACTTCGCGAGGGCGGCATGACATTCTTTATAATTGAGCACGACATTCCCGCGATCACGAAGATCAGCGATAAGATAACAGTTATGAGCGAGGGGAAGGTTCTGACCGAAGGCACGCCCGATGAGATCAGAAGCAATCCGGACGTTTTGAACGTGTATCTGGGCGGAGAGGGATGAACTGATGATTTTAGAGGTGGAAGGCGTCGTATCAGGATACACCGACCTCGACATACTCAACAGTGTATCGATGTGCATCAGAACCGGCGAGATCGTCTCGATCATTGGCCCGAACGGCTCGGGCAAGTCCACACTCATGAAGACGGTCTTCGGGCTTCTCCGACCGAGGAGTGGTAAAATCATCTTCAAAGGCGAGGACATAACCGGAATTGCGCCGGACACGATCGTTAAAAAGGGAATGGGTTACGTTCCACAGGATAAAGAGTTTTTCCCGTCTCTGACTGTCCTTGAGAACCTTGAGATGGGTGCGTTCATACGGAATGACGACATCTCTGGCAGTCTGGAGTGGGTTTACCGGATATTTCCGGTTCTCGAGGAGAAATCGCAGATCCGCGCCGGTTCCCTGAGCGGAGGCGAGCAGCGGATGGTTGGAATCGGGCGTGCGCTCATGCTCTCGCCTGATCTGCTCCTGCTCGACGAGCCGTCCGCGGGACTCGCCCCACTGATGCGGGATATGATGTTTGAGAAGTTGATCGAGATCAACGACGCGGGCACCTCGATTGCGATCGTTGAGCAGAATGCGGTGCGATCGCTTGCGATATCGGATCGCGGATATGTGCTTGAGACCGGTAGAAACCGGTTTGAGGGGCGAGGTGCGGATATTCTGGGGAATGAGGATGTTTTGAGGCTGTATCTGGGCGGGTGAAATTACCCGCATCCACGACCCGCCCGCAACAACGCCACGCCACACACCACTCGAACGTCACCGCTGCATAGCGCTCAGCACATCATCGGGATCGTACCTGAGCGTAATCATCCGGCTTCTGCCGTGCATGCCAACGGTCGGGAGCTCAAGATCGATTAACATGATCGACGAGAGCTTGTTTAAGATCGTGTGGAACCTTGTGTAGCCAAGCCCGGTCACCTCGTGGAATGAGGCGTATACATTGCCGGCAGTCGATTTCGACTCTGACCCCCCTTTCTCCGCTTTCCCTTCCGCAAGAACCGCAAGAACTGCCTTTTCGCCGTCGTTCAATGACGCGATCGTGCGTGACAGATGCGAGATGCGAGATTTTCCATACGCTGAACGCACGTCATCCTCTGAGATTTTCATACTCGCCCGCGCTTCGGCGTTCAAGGCTGCTCGCTTGAGAAGATCGATCCCGACACGGAGATCGCCTGCAACTGACGTGTAATCGACGACAACGTCAAGAACATCCTCTGAGAGCACTCCCTGATAGAATCCAAGCTTTGCCCGATCCGATAGGATGCCTTTCAACTCGTCCCACGAATATCTCGGGAACAGGATCTCTTCGGGCAGGAAGATCGAGCCGACCTTCGGGTCGAATACGTAATTCAGACTGTCGTCGCTCAGGATCGCGATCACGCCGATCTTTGTTCCGGGATGGGTTTCATGAGCGCGCAACAGTGAATAAAGTACATTGTCCACCTCTTTCTCGTGGAATAAATAATTTATATCATCGAGTGCCACGATCAGAATTTTTTCGTTCTGAATCAGGTGATTTGCAACCACTTCGAGTATTTTTTTGAACGAAACGCCTGACGTCGGCGGGGAATGGCCGATCAGTTCGTGAAATATCTCGGAGAATATCGTGTATCTCGTCTGGTTTGACTGGCAGTTGACATGTACAGAGACGACGTTTGGCGCATGTTCGCCCAGTTCCTCGAGAATCTTTCGCACAGCAGTCGTCTTGCCGGTTCCGGGGGGACCAACGCAGAGCATATTCAGCGGGCGCATCCCCCGAAGCGCGGGACGCACTCCGAACATGAGCGATCTCTGCTGCGAATCCCGGTGCGTGAACTCTTCGGGAACGTGGTCGAATTCGAAGAGTTCGCCTCGCCTGAACAGGGTCTGATCCCAGAGCAGGGGTTTTCCGGGCATGTGTGGTTATTTCTGGCGGGTATTAATAATGATTTGCAAGTGGGTTTGGGTTGTCACATTGCTCTCGCGTTCTTGGCGGGTATTCTCGAGCGACCGGTTCATCTTCTGTCCGGAGGATGCTGTCTGTCTCTTTTTTGTTATTCCAGTAGAATCTTTCACAAGGTTTTATATGTCACGAGTCTAACAACCATGCTACCAAATGCTATAGCAATTGATTGTAGTATGAATATAAATGTATGTAGATGTGATAAATCAGACGAACCGATGGATGCTTGATTGTAACGGATCAGGTGGCGATATGAAACGGCGAATATGAAGGTATGGTACCTGCTAATCGGACTTATGATGCTGTGCGCCGCGGGAACTGGCGCAATTCAATCGAGCGTTGGGTTTCCTGGTGCAGAGGACGCAACTCCGCCGACTCCTTTTCTGGTCTTCGGGCATGTCTGGTATGAGGGTGGGTCTCCGTGTAACAGTCCAATCGTTAACATAAACAGCAACGACACGAGCTGGCAGGCGGAAACGCGGGATGGCTACGGTTATTATGAACTCATCCTCAATTCTACAGATGTCATTTCAGGCGTTACACTCAGTTTCAACGCAACCGACGGCGCGGGGTTCAACATCACAAACCACACGGTTAACCAGAGCGATCTCGACCACGGCGGAGTCTTCGGGGTCAATCTGACACTTGAAGTACCACCGCCAACTACATCGCAGCCGAGAGCACCGTTTGTGATCTGTGGATGGGTGAACTACACGAATGGTGCGGCATGTGATGATCTGAGCGTAAACATATCGGGCTGGCAGGCGGAAACGCGGGATGGCTACAATTATTATGAACTCATCATCTCCTCAGCAGATGTCGGTCCAGGCGACGCACTCAGCTTCAACGCAATTGATGGCACGGGGTTCAACATCACGAACCACACGGTTAGCCAGAGCGATCTTGAGCGGGGTGGGGTCTTCGAGGTCAATCTGACACTTGAATCGCCACCGCCAACCACATCGCAGCCGAGAGCACCGTTTGCGATCTGTGGATGGGTGAACTACGAGAACGGGGTACCGTGCGATGCACCATGCGTAAACATAACCAACCTGGATGCCAGTGCGATGTGGCAGGCTGAAACGCGGGATGGCTACGGCTATTATGAACTGATCCTCAATTCTGCGAATGTCGGTATTGGTGATCTGATCGAGTGGAGCGCAACCGATGACATAATCTCCAACACCACAAACCACACGATAACAGAGAGCGATCTCGACCGCGGCGGAGTCTTCGATCTAAATCTGACGCTTCCATCAGCACCGCCAATCTCAGAACCATCAGCAATCCTTGTGATCTACGGAAACGTCCCCTATAAAAACGGCACTCCCTGCGATTCTCCTTTTGTGGTTGTAACCAATTCAAATACCTCCGAAGAACTCATTGCCGACAATCGGACTGGAGAATCATTCTATCAACTCGCAACAAGTTCTGCGTTCGCAGAAGCGGGCGATGTACTGAAGGTAAACGCGAGCAAGAACGGAACACCAGTAGGAGATGTCACGCATATTGTGAACCGGACCGAGATTGAACAAGGCGCAATCGAGGTGAACCTTAACCAGGGACTTGTGGATGCTCCCGATTTCATTGTAACAGACATATCATTCAATCCGTCTGAACCGTTGATAGGCGATCTGGTTGCGATAAACGCAACGATACTAAACGCGGGAGCCGAGGGGGAGACTTATGTCGAGTTCTATGATAATAAAAGTATATTTATTATGAAAAACGCCACGCTCACACTCCCCGGCGCTATTAAGATGCGGGTTTACTTCCCCGTCTTTTCCGAAAACATCACAATCTATAATAAAACAGGAGTGGTTGAACGACTCATTGTAGAAGAAGGTGGATATGAACCGTACTGGACAAAGTGGTGTGATGGCGGAACCATCAGGATAGAAGGAGGCGAGGGTTCGTTCCAGATTAACAGATACGAAGCACTGCTTGGAAATAAGAGCATAACGCTTGGGAGGGGAAACTCAACCAATGTTTCTGCGGTGTGGAACCTGTCAGACCAGTACATGGGATGGGCAACCAATGGAACTCACGACATAACGGTCAGGGCTGATCATTACAATCAGGTGATCGAGTCAGATGAGACAAACAACAATAGAACCGAGGCTATCGATGTTAATTCCTCGCTTGATTTCGCAGTAACAAACATCTCGTTCAACAACAATGAACCCGTGCTTGGCGATCTTGTAGAGATAGATGCGACTATATCCAACTACGGAGTTGGAAACGGAACGGCTGTCGTTGAGGTGAATTATTACAACACAAGTGCAGGACGCTACATTCCTCTCACAAATAAAACCGTTACGTTAAACGGCACCGAATCAACAGTCGTCTCCGCATCATGGCAGACAGGCGCAGCGTATGGTGGTGTCGGGAATCACACCATAACCGTCAAGCTCTACACACCTGATGCACTCGAGGCAAACGAGACGAATAACATCTTAAGCAAGCAACTATTCGTAAACGGAACTGACCTAACTGTTACAGCGATCGAGATACCCTGTGGTTTTTGTTCTGACAATTTCTGTTATCTGGAGCAGAATGTGTCTGTCACCGCCACAATAGCAAACATCGGTGCAGCCGATGCAACCGATTTCACGGTCAGATTCAGAGACGATGCAAAAACAGGCGAACACACCTTTAATGAAACCCATATCGAACGGCTGAACAGCAGCGAAACTATGAATATTTCTGTTGTCTGGAAGCCAAACGAAACCTATCAGCATACCATAGCTGCAAACATTTCTCATGATAAATATACCGAAAATAATGGAGATAATAATGAGCTGTCTAATCATCCCTACGTGGAATCAAGGTATGACTTCCTTGTTGAGAGTGTGAATGTTGAGCCGCAAAAGGATGTAAGAAGAGGCGAGAGCGTGAATATAACCGCAACGATAGGAAACATAGGGCACGTAGGAGCGAACGTGAGTATCGCCTTCTTTGTAAACAGCACCGATTTTGCCGGAACCTGCGGAGAGCGGTTTATAAGATTCAGAACACTCGATTACGTGTATGCGAAAGTTGGTGAAAACAAGACCGTTTCCATAACATGGGATGTGGATGTTGTAGGTGGGTCTCACCTGATAGCGGCAGTCGTTAATCCTGATAACGAGATCGAAGAGATCGGTGGCGGCACTAAATATAAGTGTGGTCTCATCCGTTTCAGAGGCGATGATTCAAACAATGTGAAGAACTGCACACTCCACGTAATTCCAAACAATCTGAATATAACAGACCTGACACTCGATCCCGCAGAGCCAAATATCTGTGAGGTCGTCGATGTATCGGCAGATATCAGAAACAACATGGACACGGAGGCGGAGAGCACAGTGCGGTTCTATATGGAGAAGAATGTATCTCAGCCCACGTATTCGGTTCCCTCATGGTCGACACACCAGCAGCCAGAGGATGCCATGATACGAGTGCACTTTGATTATATAAAATGGGGTTTTAGTGGAGTTCATGGGGATCAGGACCCGCCCGGACATTGGACCGGAGAGGTGATGGCTTATGTCAATGGTAGTTACGGTCAGCGCAAACCGATGTATTTCTATTACAAAGACGAAGCGGGCGAGCTGGTGAAAGTGCCGTACATCAATAAATCTATGCCTTGTACAGAAAGTGGGGAGTCTAGTGGGGTGGAGTGGATGCGCTGGTATGATGTCTGGACAGAGTGGAGCTATGGAGATGAGATTGAGATAAGTATGTCAGATGGGGTAAAACCATGTCGGATTTTAATTGACCGCTATCAGGTCAGGCTCGGTAACGAAATCGTGACATTACGTCCAGGCGAGTCGATGGTCTCCGGTGCATGGAACGCAAGCCCCCCGCTCAAGGCAGGCGAATACTACAGGCTCATGGCGAGTGTTGATGATCAGAAGAGGTACAGCGAGGATACCTACCTTGGCGGAACCGATCTTGCAGTAACGAATCTATCCGTAACGCCAGTGGCATTGGGCGGTGATAGAGTGTGGATAAATGCGACCATTGAAAGTCTTGGCATGATGGATGCGACAGACTTCATCGTGAACGTAAGCGAGGTTTATCGTCCTGAAGAGATTGGAGAGGGTCCATGGGGGAAGCGGCGAAATGCTGCTGATCACCCTGAATTGATCGATACAACCCACGTTGAGGGTCTTGATGTTGGAAACTCCATAAACATCTCGGTCTTATGGAACGCGAGCATTCGAGATATTGTATGCGATGGGGAGTGCTTTAATAGCGGGATCAATGCGTATAGACCTTGTTACTGGACTGAAATCGCAGATGACTACATCATAAATATAACGATCAACCCGCTTGAGAGCACGGAAAAGGAGGAGAATAATACCAATAACACCAGAGTAGCAGACGTGCATGTGGATAGCTCTCGTGACTTCGAGGTTACGGATCTCTCGTTTTATGTCAATAACGAATCCCATGATCCATCAGAACTCGTGATTTACGATGATCTGACCCTGAACGCTACACTAACGATAACAAACAATCTAAACAAGGGCGGCAGTGTTAATGTAAGCTTCTATATCGATGAAGCTTGTGATGAGCATGAGATAGGAAACGTAATCGTGACATTTCCTGCGGGGGATGCTACACGTTATGCAGAGATCGAGTGGAAGGTGGAGAGCTTTGATTGCGTGGACATCCCGGGTGATCACAACATAACAGTGGTTGCAGACCCTGAGAACAGGATATACGAGATTGATGATGTGAACAACACATACATGCAGCCAGTCCATGTGGGGGCGTCGGATCTTCTGGTCGAAAGAATCGAAATCAATCCTGAGAGCCCAGTGGGAGGAGAGACTGCGAGTATCAATGTCACCCTGAGAAACCACGGGGATGCGGATGCGAATGATCTTATCCTGAAGATCTACGACTGGGCAGAGCGGCATATCGAGGATGTGGATGAGCAGTGTGGAGTGGGATGTGAACAGATGGTGATGACAAGGGACGATGCAACCGCAATGAGGCTATATCTGGATTTGGAAGTGGAAGACGGAGGTAGGGTCTGTATCAAAGATAATAGCAGTGGGAGGGAGATTGTATGCTACGATGAGAATTTCCATGGATGGGCGCCATGGGTGCTGGATAATAGTACCGCGATAGTGGTAACAGATAGTGCTTATATAAGGGTGAGGAAAGTATACTATCTTCTATCCAGTGGCATCATTAATACCTCAACGCATGATATCGGGGTTAATAACACAAAGAAGATCACGGTTGACTGGAACGCTTCAACGGTTGGAGAGCGATTCATTGCTGCAATCGTTGACCCTGAAGATTGTATTACAGAGTCCAATGAATTCAATAACAGGTTGGTAGAGTTCACATCTGTGCAGACCGCAGACCTTCTGGTTTCCAATCTCTCGCTCACATGGCTAAACGGCACCGAAATTGGTGAAAACGATACTATAAAACACGGCGATGACGTGAGAATATCTGCAAATCTCTCCAATATCGGTGTAGAGGATGCAGATAGTTTCAATGTAAGATTTTTTGTTGATGACATTTTAATCAAAGAAGAAACAATATCAGGTTTAGCAAACGGGTCAACGATCTCTCGATTTACAGACTGGAGTGCAACAGTAGGCAGTCATCTGATACGGATTGAGGTAGATTATGAGAACGAGATCGATGAGACGAACGAGACGAACAACATCGTTTCCTGCGAGCGGTATGTCTGCGGTCCGGAACTTTCAGGAAACACATCATGGGAGACATCGGGGCTTCACGGTGATATACTGTTTGAGCCAGATCAGCCTTATGATGAGGATGAAGTGAATATCACTGCAACGATAAATAATTCAGGCTATATGCCTGCAGAGAACTTCAGTGCTGCCCTGTTTTTTGATTATAAGCCATCCTGTTATAGATTGGAGGGAGAGAGAAGATATGATGGTGCAGTCTGTGTTTATCTTAACATAGTTATAAATAGTAGTGGTCTGACCCTTACGATATGTGATGGGGCTGGTAACGAGGTAAAGAAGACTGATAGATCCTGCTGGGTTCAGGTTCCTGGAGATGTGGTTGATGTGTCATTCCAGGCTACGTTGTACGATGACTATAAGATCTCCCCATATCCGGTCTATCCGGATAATTTATCGCAGATCAAAGAATTGGGTGTCGATTCTTCGGTGGAACTTCCTCCGATAACACATAATGTAAGCGCTCGCGACTACCCGATCATGCTCTTCATAGACCCTGAAGGTAAAGTGCCTGAAGATGAGGATCACAGAGCAGATAACATCATATCAAGGGTCATGCATGTAAAGCCGACACGCGACTTCACGGTTACGAATGTGACGGGAGATACGATGAATCTGTCTGATCT
This sequence comes from Methanosarcinales archaeon, assembly GCA_021159385.1. GTDB lineage: Archaea > Halobacteriota > Methanosarcinia > Methanosarcinales > Methanogasteraceae > Methanogaster_C. The sequence goes on along the minus strand of JAGGRW010000090.1, from coordinate 3,151 downwards.
GGATGCGATGAACATAACTGCGTGCGTATCAAACATCGGACTGAGGAATGGAACGGATGAAGTTACCTTCGTTGATTCTGAAGAAGAGATGCGCACCTACAAGTATCATTTCAATCCCAATCAGACGCTCTCATATCTGCCGATAACGCCAGATGCAAGGTTATTGGGTCTTCGATATGATGATAAATATGGGTCCGGATATTTCGATAATTTGATGATCATCCATCGTCCGGGCGTGGGTGCGATAGACCTTCATTTTAATGCGATATGCCCTCCCTCGGACAAGGATGCACCAGTAGGTAGGATCGGGATATTCGATGAGAACGGATCACAGATGTGGTATTTGCGCGGGACCACTGACAGCAAAAGCTTTAGTGGATACATTTCGGTGCCAGGAGAGACCGCGTATATTTGTACAAATAATCAGGCATCATTCGATTTGGACAGATACATAACCAAAACGGAATTCCATAGAAAAGAGGTGCGACTGAATGCAAGTAAGACATGGAATGAGTCAAAGAATATCACATCGATCCGGACCGCATATACAGGGAATCACACCATCGCGGTTACACTGCATAGTTGCGATGAAATAACTGAGATCGATGAATCGAACAACGAAAAGAGCAGTCTATTCTCTGTGAACGCGTCAAGAGAGCCTGTCATCGTCGAGTTGAACGTTACCCCAGAGCACCCGGACGATGGGGATGATGTGGATATTACAGCAGTTATCACAAATGATGGAACAAAAGTTGCGAGTTTCACGTTTGATCTGTGGGCGAATACCACGCAAGATAAGGGTGGGGCAGACGTAACTGAATCCAACCTGACTGTTGATCTTGGGGATCGGATCAGATATATCAGACTGCTCAATCATTCCGATCTTACGCTCGCACCCGGTGAGAATATGACCATTCAGGCAACATGGAACGATATCAGTGGTTTCGGCTACCCGAGGCATCGCATCATTGCGATTGTCGATCCTCTGGACGAGATCGATGAGGCAAACGAGAGCAACAACGAGATTGATAGGGAGATCGTTATGAACTATCCCGATTTTAGTATTGGTGGATCGCATGTACCAGGAGGGAAAGATAAGGCAATGGTCACCATTAAAGAGATTGGTGGTGCATGTAGTACACCAGATGTCACGGTGAGATTTGTGGCGTGCGAGGAAAAGGAGTGTAAGGGGTGTGGATGTTATAGGGTCCATGGTACGATAAGTGAACATGGTGCTTCCAACATACAGGTTCATTTTGATCATCTCAGTGCTATGAATGGTCATGTGGAGGTGAGAGATAGTGGGGACTTCAGAAAGGACCCCATAGCAGTATACAGTGGTGTGGAATTTGCCGATGAGTGGGGTCCATGGGTCAATGGAAGTACGGTTTATATTTGCTGTTGGGGTGCATGGGTCGAGATTGATAAATACAGGTGGGGCAATGTCTCGGATGAAGTGATCGAGTATCTTCCTGCGGGTAAGAGCGAGCATGTTGAGATGCCGTGGACTGGTGAGTACAGGGAGCCGTACGATCTGAATGTTACCGTCGATCCTGATAACAATATCACCGAACTTGATGAGGATAACAACAATGAGACGATTAGGATGGGCGCGGACATCGCTGTCAGCAGACGCTTGACCGTGACTCCACCCTGTCCAGTTATGGGTCGTACATGCACCATCAAGCAACCGATCAGAAATATTGGAAATCTGCCGACCATAGAGTTTAATGTGACACTTTATATGAACGCAACAAACGAATCAAACTTCGAGCACAATACAACCATCAATAGAATGATCAGTCTCGCAGCAAACGAGGAATATGAGTTTTCATGGGATGCGCCTGAGGTGGAACCGCCAGAGGACATCGAGTATGATATCCGACTGGTTGCAGATCCGGAAGATGTTGTGAAGGAGTTGAGGGGGGATAATAATGAAGGTTCGACTGATGGGCCTGTGAAGGTGTATTCACATACAAACTACACGGGATGGGAGTTGTTTACGTATGATACCGACTGGGTTTATGGCAACATCGAATACACGATAGGGGACAGTAAGTATGAGGGAGGCACGTGGGAGAATTATGTGGTGCATTTCGAGGATGTTATTCCAGAAAATATAAGAGGTAAAGATGTGAAACTGGCAAGGCTCTATCTGTACTGGACATGGGGTAATATAGTGACAACAAAGATTGTCCCGGTTCCTATTGAGGTAAATATGGAGTTTAATGGTATAACGCTGAACGAGGATATGAGATACGTGGATTATCCTCATGCCACCTCCTGGGATGTTGCATGGGGCACATACACTTACGAGATTCCATCAGACGCTGTCAAGCCTAATAATCATGTTGTGGTGGACAGAACTCTTTTCAGGGATAAATATGAATCCGATCCACGTTACCCTGATTGCACTGTTGACGAGTTTGGAATATTTGGTGTTGGTCTTTTAGTTATATACGAGGATGATGGAGAGGGCGTGCTTACCAACTACTGGATCAATGAAGGTGGGGATGTGATATACGAGGGCACCAATGATCTCGGTAAGGCGGATATGAGGACAACTGCGATATTCGAAGGTGAAGTGGAAGATGAGGATATGACGAATGCAACGTTGTGGACAGTTACTCCCGGCGGCAATGATGAAAATGAACTCTATTTCAATAAGGAAGTATGGGAAGACGTTTGGAGTGGTAATATTGGTATCGACAATCGTTCTGTAACAGAGTATCTGATCGCAAAGGATAACACAGCCGAATTGCAGTACATAAGCGGCAACAGCATGATGTCGTCAGGTGCTTTCTTGTTCCTCCGCTACCCCCCGGACCTCAACATAATCAACCTCACCGCCCCAGCCAGCACCGTGGTCGGCGCACACCACTCGATCAACGCCACTATCAGAAACGACGGAAGAAGTGATGCTCATGACTTCAATGCGACACTCGAAATAGACGGAAGGCAGATGGTTAGAATCCCGCACCTCGATCTCCCAGCTGGCGAGAACATGACGCTTCACCTCTATAACTGGACCCCGATGACGCTTATGCATGTGTACAATCTCACGGCTGCTGCTGATGTCCTCTCAGGCAAGGACTGGACAGAAATCGAGACCGATAACAACGCGATGACAAAGCATGTGTCGATCGAGGAG
>JAGGRW010000094.1 GCA_021159385.1 Methanosarcinales archaeon | reverse complement strand
ACCGACCAGAAGAAATCAGAAAGTCGCAACTCCGGCTGCCGCAATGCATAATAGCGGAGTAGCCCAAAACCTGAACTGACATCATGAATACCTCGATCCTGCGCACAATCGGTATCGTCCGTACCACCTGCATCCTCCGCATCATTGGAATCGCCTGCATCACGCTTGCTCTGCTTCCAATCCTCCCGACCTGCGCCGGGGATGTTCACGAAGCGACCATCGGTTACTTCGAAGGCGGTGCTGAGGCAGGGGATGTCTTTTATCTGGAGCAGGGGTACCGGCTGGTGATAAACGAGATCAGTGGCGATGGCGCTAGGATCAGCATATTCGACCACGAGAACGAGGTTACGAACGCCAGCATATCAGGCGTGTCCGGAGATTACACATTTGAAAAGAGGATCGACGGCATCGATTATACGATTCTGCGGGCAACGATCAATGTGACCGGCGGCGCGGCGCGGGTGGCAATCGAGCAGCACATCGATCCGGAGGCGGCGTTCGATTATCCGCTGATCGGTTGCATATCTGTTAGTATCAGGGAAGGCGAACGGGAACCTCTAAAAGCAGGGTATGAGCTCGAAGCGACGTCCGTAATCGACAACAACACCATCCTCACCCTGTATAAAAACGATAAAATAGTCAAACAGGAAAAATTGAGCGAAGACGGGAATAGGCGATTTGTTTATGCAAAGAGGGTCGGCGGCAGAGAGGATACGCGTAGCACACGTAGCGCGTGTAGCGCCCACACCGTCCTGATCGCAAAGCTTGACAGGTTATCTGCTGATTCGGTTCATCTGATCGAGCTGTCGCAGTTCGAAGAACCCGAACCGACGGACGGTGGCAGTGGCGGTAGTGGCGGCGGCGATGGATGGAACAACAAGCTCGCAGAGTCGGATTGGTTCAGATATCTCTTGAGCGCGTCCGTATTCGCTGGCATGCTTGCACTGATCATTTTCAGTCTACGACAGATGCGCAGGTGATTTTATGGAGCGTATGATCAGAAAAGCGGTGGTGCAGGACGTTTCGCAGATGCAGGAGTTGATCAACGGGTATGCCGACTCCGGGATGATGCTTCCGAGATCGCTTGGCGAATTGTACGACAATATTCGAGATTTTACGATTTGTGTGAACCGCGATCAACTGCTCGGATGCTGCGCCCTCCACGTCTGCTGGACTGATCTTGCAGAGATTGCCTCCTTTGCTGTGCGGCAGGATCTGCACCGCCAGGGCATCGGGTCGCAGCTTCTGAATGCGTCGGTCGGTGGGGCGCAGGAGCTTGGAATTACGACCGTGTTCACGCTTACGCGGATTCCGGACTACTTTCGGAAGTATGGGTTTTTTGAGGTTGACAAGAGCACGCTTCCGCAGAAGGTGTGGAGCGGATGCATCAAATGCCCGAAATTTCCGGATTGCGACGAGATCGCGATGGTGAAACGGTTGTGATTGTGGTTAGGGAGTTGCATATTGGGTGGGACGCTGGAAAACCCTCGTGCGTTTCTCGTTTGGAAACTGTTGGGTTTCGGAGCTTCTTCTGTTACAATAACTTTTTGTACACCATGAAATGACATAATCGTGAATCGCAATGCACAAGCCCTGCACTTAAGCGGGGGGTTTGGTGACTTAAAATGAAAGAAGGTGGAATGAAATGAAACTTAGAATAACAGACTCTACTGAAGGGCTGTTCATGAAAAAATTATTGCTAACCTGTATTTTAATTATGAGCGTTCTATTCATTGCAAGATGCGTCGGTGACGAAAAAGCAGATGCTGGAACTCCAGTGAGTTCGCAGATCAATCAGGAATCTGATGATCAAACAACCGATTCGATTCTTAAAACGAGTGATGTTTCTGGACTTACTTTAATGCACGATCGTGAATTTTGAGCAGTTCCAAAAAACACGTTATATGTATGTGGCAACGAGACCGGTCGGGAAAGGTATACAAATACCCTACCAATGGGTTATCGGAATGCCAGAGAAAATTCGCAGTGGGGGACCCATCAGGGCGAAAGGTGGTAGTCAAATTGACCAAATATGATTCTGCCCCATATCAGTTAATAGAATCACTTACCAATACTATTTCACGGGATAATTACGAAGAAGAAATTGCTAAACATGCCCAATATGGTTTTGATTATGATTAGGGCGATCCACACATTGGAGATTGTTCGTTGTATTCCACATCCACTGACCAAAGTACAGATATCCAAACAACTTTGATAGTGTTTGTTTATAACAATAATCACGTAATGGTGGGGTCACAGACGATGAAAGCAAAAGCAAAAAAGAAGCCATAAGAATTGCGAAATTAAAAACGGTGATCAAAAATGATGGATACTAAAAAAGTTCATCTCCCTGTTATTATGGAGAAGGACGAGGATGGTTTCTTTGTGGTAGAATGCCCCATTCTTCAGGGGAGTTATATTCGTATGTGGCACGAGTTTGACAAAAGTAAGAAGCCACTAACGATTCCTAAACATAAGGTGCTTGGCAAAGGACTATTGAGAAAGCTGGTGAGAGATGCTGAAATAAGTGTTGAAGAGTTTAACAGGTTGTTATGATGCCAATCAACCGCCCACTGATATCTGTTATCTCCATAAATAAATAAAATTTATATAATATACTTATTTTTATTGAATCATAAAGTTATCCAAAAATTAAGTTGCTGAGACACTACCCCTGCACACGTCACACACTTTTAAGTATTGAACTCCAATTATTATCGTTATCATGCCAGAAAAAACATCCGCACTTTCAGGATTCTACAAACTCACATCAGAGGAGCGGCTACGGATCGTCAAAGACTTTGCCGACCTGACCGACGAGGAAATATCGATCATGAACTCGGGATTGGGACTGGAACAGGCGGACAGGATGATTGAGAACGTCATCGGTATGGTCTCCCTTCCTCTCGGCGTTGCGACCAACTTTTTGATCGACGGGAAGGACTACCTGATCCCGATGGCGCTCGAAGAGCCGAGCGTCGTTGCTGCTGCATCCAACATCGCGAAGATGGCGAGAGCAAAAGGCGGGTTTGTCACGTCGTGCGACGAGCCGATCATGATCGGGCAGATCCAGATCGTGGACGTCACAAATCCCGGGATGATTGAGCAAAACATCCTCGACCGAAAGCAGGAGATCCTTGAACTTGCAAACAGGCAGGACTCGATGCTTGTCGGGCTTGGGGGCGGGGCAAAGGAGATCGAGACGAGAGTTCTTGAGACCGGCGAGGGCACGATGGTGATCGTGCACCTTCTCGTCGATACAAGGGACGCGATGGGCGCAAATGCTGTTAATACGATGGCAGAAGCCATAACACCGATCATTACGGAGTGCTGCGCTGGAAACGGCAGGGTGCTCATGCGGATCATCTCGAATCTCGCAACGCACAGGCTCTCGCGTGCTCATGCGGTCTTTGGCAAAGAGATGCTCGGAGGCGAGAACATTGTCGATGACATCGTGAAGGCGTACGCATTCGCATGTTCTGACCCGTACCGGTGCGCAACATACAACAAAGGCGTCATGAACGGCATCGATGCGGTCGTTCTCGCAACCGGAAACGATTTCAGGGCTGTGGAGGCTGGGGCGCACGCTTACGCTGCCATGTCAGGATACAAACCGATCGTCTCGTGGAAGAAAAACGTTGACGGAGATCTCGATGGCGAGATCGAGCTTCCGATGGCGGTGGGAATCATCGGCGGCGCGACATCGTCAAATCCGATAGCACGAACCGCTCTCAAGATTATTGGGGTTGCGACCGCAAGGGAACTTGCCGGGGTGATCTCTGCTGTTGGGCTTGCGCAGAACCTCGGCGCGCTGCGAGCGCTTGTGACCGAGGGAATCCAGCGCGGACACATGTCGCTTCACGCAAGGAACATTGCGATCCTTGCAGGGGCTGACGGTGATCTGATCGACAGGGTTGCTGCGATTATGGTGAAAGAGGGGATGGTGCGCCCGGCAAGAGCGAAAGAGATTCTGGAAGAGCTGCGAGCGCAGGCACAGGAGTAGGAGTAGGGGGCAGTTGAAGAATTTGATGACCGAACCAACCGACAACCCAATCAAGATCAATTATCACATCACATGCACCGATCATTCGATCGATCCGGGTGAATCGGGCGAATTGGATAAATTAGACGGATTGGATGAACCGGCAGCAGAGAAAGAGGTAAGAGACGAGATCATTCTCATCGGAACCGCGCACGTCTCCAACAAGAGCGTCGACGAGGTGAAGGAGGTCATAGCGAGGGAGCGTCCCGATATCGTTGCGATTGAGCTCTGTCGCGGCAGGTACGAATCCTTAAAAGGCGGAGTCAAGGACGTAGCGGTAACTGACATTCTGAAAAGCGGTAACATGACTCTCTTTCTTGTTCACTCCGTTCTTGCGTACTTTCAGAACAAGATCGGGTCCGAGATGGATGTGAAACCCGGATCAGAGATGATAGCCGCGATCGACGCGTCAGAAGAGCTGAATATCGAGATTGCGCTCGTTGACCGGGACATCAATGTGACGCTTCAGAGGTTCATCGCAAAGATGGGGTTCTTTGAGAAGCTGAAGATGTTCGGCGCACTGGCTGGCGCGGTCTTCGGGTTCGGAAAGACTGCCGAGATCGATATCAATACCATCACCGAGGAAGACGTCGTCACCCAGCTGGTCTCGGAGTTGCGGCAGTTCTCGCCGACCACCGCGAGCGTACTGATCGAGGAGAGGGATGCATTCATCGCAAGGAACCTTGTCGATCTCAAAGGAAGGGGGAGGGTGGTTGCAATCGTCGGAGCCGGTCATAGAAGCGGGATTACCGAGTATCTGGAACATCCGGAGAGGCTGCCTGCTGCAAGCACTCTGCTCGAAATACCAAAGAAACGGTTCAGTCTCGGAAAGATCGCTGGATTCACGCTGATCCTCCTGGTTCTTGCGATGTTTGCTGTGCTTCTCATGACCGCTCCACTCGACATCCTGCTTGTTGCGTTCGCATGGTGGTTCGTGATAAACGGCGCACTCTCCGGGCTTGGCACGATCATTGCCCGCGGGCACCCGTACTCTGTCCTGACCGCATTCGGAGTCGCGTGGCTGACCTCGCTGAACCCGCTGATTGCGGCGGGCTGGTTTGCGGGCGCAGTCGAGGCGAAGATGCGAAAACCGGTTCCAAGCGATTACCACAGCTTAACAAAGGCGGAGACGTTTCACGAGATGATGGAGAACAACCTCTTCCGCGTGATACTGGTCGCCGCGCTTGCGAACCTCGGCAGCATCGCAGGCACATTCATCGGGGCGTACGTGGTCTTGCAGGTCAGCGGAATCGATATCGATACGATCAGAGCCGGGGTCATGGGCGCGCTCGGACTCTGATCGGTTGATCGATCAATCGAAAAAATCCAAAAACTTTAGGTGATCCGTTTATATATTACTACCAATGGTTTCCAATTCCGCAGGTGTGGACGTGGTTCGGAGAATAGACGATCTGCTGGCGAGTCTCGGAGATGACCTGTACAGCCGACACCGCATGTTCAGGGAGGAGTTGAAAGAGCTGGCGTGCAAAGGAGATCGCACGGATCTGACGCTCTGGACAGAAGAAGGGAATGGAAAGGTATCAAATGAGATTTTAACGCTCCCCACCCGGATGTTTGAGCCGGAAACAGAGCGGTACAAGAGACTGGTCGAGTACGTGGCGGTCTGCCTGAATATTCGTGGGGAAACCCTCGGGATCAGACAGATCGGGATTACGGCGAAAAGCAGCGGAAGTGCTGATGCCGGCGTCGATGCCAATGCTGGCACCGAGATCGATATCGACAGGTTCGCTTGCGATGTGAGGGGTTACTTCGAGAGGGAGTTTTTCGTAACACTCCTCGATGCGAATCTCGGGAAGCCGATAACGTGGCGGAGGGGGAAGATCGAGCAGGGACCAATAAGGGTCGGACAGGTCAGGGCAGGGAGGTATGATCAGGGCAAGGCTGTGGGTCTGGTCGTCACCGGAACCGACATCAAGACGGTTGCACTCGAGAGCGGCAACGTCGTGTACCGAAAGGAGATTGCTATCGTTGAGGGCGTGCCGCTCGAGGAACTACTCGATTCTTGCATCAGAGAGGCGTCCGCAGAGGTCGGGATCAGCCAGAACGAGGAGATCTACATCGGCGTTCCGGGACCTGTTGATCCGTACGGGAACATCGTGAGAATCCCCAGGATTGCAGCGGTTACGAGAGAGTCGCTGGAACGATTGCAGCAGAGGTATCATGGGATCAAGTTCATAAACGACGCCAATGTGGTGGCTGTATATCACAGAATCGTCTGGGCGGGAGACATTGCGACCGATCAGCCGACTGTAGCGCTTGTTCTGCGAAAAGGGATCGGATTTGCGATTCTTGTGGATGGACAGCTGGCGTCGTGGGTCGGATCGCCGATGGAGACCCATTTCAGGGTGAATTTCAGGGATGATGCGCCCATCTGCAACTGCGGGATGCGGGGGTGCCTCGAGCTTCCTGCTGCATGGGTGGTTGCGAGGTTCGTGGAACTGATGTCAAATCGAAAGATCGATCTCCCGCCCGAATTTCATGATAAGATGCTCTGTTCGGGCGGTGAGTGTGATCTGCTCGCTGTGGACATTGGCACCATCCTGAGATACGATGGTGAGGTCGGAAGGATTGCGGCGGAGGTCTTTACTGAGTATGGGGAGAACCTCTCGACTCTCTTCGGAGAACTGGCGCGGCTGATGGGCGTTTCCGGATTCTGGGTTGCGTTCGGCGGCGGAATGGTTCGGCAATACGAGGAGAGGGCGGCGATCATTCAGGGACTCGCAAAAGGTATCGATAACAGGTTTCCCGGGCTCAGAATAGAGTTGTTGGGCGGAATCAAAGCAATCGTGGACGGAGATGGTAGGGATGGAAGGGATGGGGGAGATGAAGGCGACGTAGCAGGCAGAAACAGCGACAAAGAAGCGATAACCAGATACGAGCGGATCTCGGGGAAGTGGCAGGGCGCGGTGGGCGCGGCTCTCTGTGCGCTGCAGGACAAGCAGATGAAGATGAAGATTACGCCTGAGACGAGACTTATGATCGGGGAGGCAGAAGAGGTCATGGTCTCCGAGATACTCGATATATTTCACACCGGGAAGAAGCTGTCCACCCGGACGATCATCGGGGTCGCAGGACCCTCGGGCGGCGGCAAGACGTATTTCGCCAGATGCCTCGCGGAGAAGATCAGAAAACTCGGAAATGAGAATCTTAACGGGGAAAAAGTGAAAGTAGAAGCGATAACGATGGATGACTACCTGATACAGAAAGAAAAGCGAAAGAAAGGAGGAATCCGGGAGAAATATTCTCTTGATCGGTTGTGGAATGACATAATAGACATAAACAATGGGAACCCGACCAGCCACCCGATATTCGATCAGGTCTCCCGCGTGCGGTTCAGCAGACTCGGGCGATTTCTGGACGAAAAATCCGCTGCACTCGGTCATAAGCTCTCAGAAGAGAATACAGACCTCTTTCGCAGGATCAACCAGTTGACTGAGTGGTCAGGCGAGGCGAGGGCGAGATTGGATCTGGATGAGGACACCATCGTCATAATCGACGGCATTCTGGCGCTGGATGATCCGACGATCAACAAATTGTACTACGACTGCCGCATATTCGTTCATGCGTCGTGGATACTGCGGCTCTGCGCTGCGATCGCAAGGGCGCAGGAGGAGAGCTGGTACAAGGGTGCGAAGACCGCGGACATAATCGAGAAGTTCGTCTTCAAGCGTCCGGAGGAGGAAGCAATAATCAACGTCACATATCTGGATGCGGATGTACTAATCGAGAACGATTTCTACGAGAAGAAGGTGAATTCCGATCTGTTGGAGCTTCTGGGCGAAGTGTACCCGCGTCTGGATCCTGACCTCCGCCCCCAGTACTATGTCGTCCATGCGATCCTGAAGGATCACGGCTATGATCCGGTGAGCGTCTTCGGAGCGAAACTCGGGAGCATAAACGAGCTGATCCGGGAGCGCAGGATAGAGGATATGTACGAGGAGGGTGCCGGGATGCGGCTGGAGGAAGATGTCTGCCGGATGGCCGGGTCAGGGAAACTTTCTTGCTGAAAAGATTAATATACCTTCAGTATCTAAAATATATTCGAGGATTGATGTGATCGACTTTCACACTCTGCCAATCAAATACAAGAGACATGCTTCCGATAGGTTGAAAGAACGCTTTCAAATGGCGACCGATGAAGTGAGACACTGTCTGAAAACAGGTAAGCACATCAAAAAGCCCGGAAAAGGACGGAGATATCGGGATTATAGAAAGCGTGATAGGCGGTTCAACAATCCGGTTTGTATATACTATAAGAAGCCGTGTAATTTATATAATCACTGTGGAGGATTAGACCATGACAAAATGTCCGTTCTGCGATACTGAACTGGTAGAAGAAAAGAGAGAGATCGAGAAAGGAGTATGGGCTATGGTTGAAGTGTGCCCGAATTGCAAGGATGAATGGATCGATGAGGTGGAACATGACCGGCTTGTCGGGTTATTCAAACGAAAAACGTTCAATCTCGGCGGAAGTGTGGCTGTGAGGATTCCAAAGGAGATTGCAGATGCACTATCTATCGGTGCCGGTACATTGGTCGATTTTACAGTCGGGAATGGAAAAATTGTGATCTCTAAGGTCTGAAGGTCACCGCGATTTCGCGTGATTGAAGAGATGGGCGCAGAGGAGACGATAGTGGGACTGGTAGTATTGATCCCCTAACAAGCCGCTCAAGCCAGATCACACGCGATCTGCGCATTCATCAGCAGGTCATCGACCGTGTTTATCATTGTTCCGAGCTTCTGCGCCGTAACCTCAATTGAGAGCGTCGTACCATCACTCTGCATCGATATATTCGACAGATTGTCCGGAGCGAGCGCGTCTTTGACGACTGAAGCGTTCGTACATGCGATCGTGATTATTCCCATGTATTTATAATTATCGTCCATCGAATTCACCACGGCACGTCCTTTTTTCCGAGTTTGTACCCGATAATGTTTGTGGCAAGATGCATGATCGGGGTGATTACAATGATCGTTACCATGACCCACGTCGTGAAGTTTGAAACGAACCATTCCCGCTCGAAAAGAAACGTCAGTATCCATGCGCCGCAAACGAAGTCCAGTTGGTCTGCGATGGGAAACGCTGCCCCGCGTGCAAGCCCGATCCGTCGTTTCACAAAACTCATGCCCATATCCCCGAGCAGTGACCCGATCGAGAGGCAGAGAACCGATTTGATGGTCATGACCGGGAAGAACGAAACGGGTTGCGCGGCAATCTGGATCGCACCGATGGCAATGCCTGCGGCGGTCCCGGCAAAGAAACCGATGTACGTTTTGCCGTCGCCGAATATCCGCTTTCCGTCGGTGAAATTTTTGCCAAAGTCAATAGCGGTGCCGCGTCCAAAGGTCGCTGCACACGGGTTTGGCAGATACGCGGGAAGCATCAGCCAGAGCGCGATGAGGATTACTTCAAACACGAGATACGTTTGGCTGTGGATGTAATAACTGTAAGGGGCGGTCAGAGATCGGAGGATTACGCCCCGCGTTTCATGACCACACAGCCAGCCAGCGCCATAAACCCGATCAGAAGCATTGCGCCAACCGGAGTTGTCACCGGAACAGGCTCAGGAGGCTCACGCACACCAACATTCCCGCATGCGGTCGCAGGCTCGGTCTCGTCGCTTGTTATCACGGCGCAGTTTGTGAGCGTCGTCCCACAGGCGTCCTGATTCACGGTGACGTTCAGGGTTGCGCACGCTCCGCACGCCTCTCCTCCGCACCGCCCTCCTGCAAGGTCTCCGATCTCCCATGTCACGCTGTGCGCATCCGGATCGTAGACCCCGCCAGCCGAAGCCGACACGAACGTCACGTTCAGCGGGAGAATATCGGTGATTGTGACGTTTGTCAGGGACTCAACCGGATTTGGCAGATTGTCATAGCAGATCGTGTAGTTGATGAAATCCCCGGTGCCAACACAGTCGCAGCAGTTAGCACAGTCGCCGCCGGTGGTGTTTTCGATGCCATCGTTCGTGCTTATGTTAGGCGTGTTGTAGCAGTGGCGGGCTCTCGCCCGGATTCCGACGTCGTAGGGGACTGGTTTTGTGAATGAGAATACCGCCCCGTCGCCGCTGTAATAGCTCTCGTTTGAGAATTCGGCGATTTTCGACCAGTCAGGAAGCCAGCTCTCGGTTGTGTAGTCGATCGGTATCGGGGGCCGCCCGCCAGCCCCCTCCAGCCTGACCTGCACGATAAAATCGTCGCCTTCGGTGAGCGGGACTGATGTTTCAAGCGGTATCGAATAATACCCGGACTCGTTCGTGGTCCCGGTCTCTGCGCCTCCGATCTGTGCGCTAAAGTTGTAGTCACCGCTTCCGAGGTCGTTGAGCGTGTCAAATACCCTGATCTCGTACGACATCCCGGAATCCACTGCCCAGAAATCGACTGCGACGAGCGTGATGTTCTCGGATGGTGTGAACCGCACTGCCCCATAAGCTGCGGAACTTCCGTAGCTGTGACCCATCCAGCCGCATTCATCGTGATAGAATATCGTGTCGCTGGAGTCCCCGTAGCCCGTGATCGCGTTCGTGTAGTCTCCAATGTCCGCAGAACCGTAGGCAACCCACGCATATCCCGAAATGCCCCAGCCAACCCCCCAGCTATTCTTTATCAGCCACGCGCCCGTCGCGTCATCATGTGAGTGCGGCATCGTATCGTCCCACCCGACGATCTGTACCGCATGATTCGTATATCCTGTCGTGTTCCTTTCGTAGACGCCATCCTTGTAACTATAAAACGCAGGATCGCTTGAGTTAATCGTCGAATAGATCGGTCCGTAGTCAAGTATCGCCTGTTTGATCGTGTCTCTATGCGTCTGCAAGTCCCCATCTTTACCTGTAATCCTCCGCCAGCCGTTCACGTTTTTCAGTATGGGTGAATCGCGGCATGTCCCTGCTGCCTCTACGTATGGGTGATCCGCTTCGTCTGTTACGCCGTACTTGGTCAGGTAATTGGTCGTCATAAACGCATTCCCGCCACTGCAGAAGTCGTATCCGCCAACACCTGACCAGATGTTGCAGTCCCCGATCTCCTGCTCGGAGTAGTCAGGAAGACTCCCGGGTTCACGGATCGCAACACCAGATTCAACGTCTGCGACCGCTGCAAATATCCAGCAACTCCCGCAGCTCAACTGATTCTTAATGGAAGTCACGTATTCGAGATCCCTCGCGTCATAAGCTGGCGGAAGCGACCCGACCGGTGGATCCGTGGGCGCGTTGGTTTTTACGCACGATATTTTTGAAATAAAAGCAGAATTTCCCTGATTCGGATCTTCAGGAATTTCCAATGGTTTATACCCACAGAGCGCGTCCTGCTCTTCTGGCGGGAGGTCAACAATCCAGTCATCGGCAACGGTGTGACCGCAGCTCGGATCAGAGACCCATTCCTCATGCTCTTGAAGTGATTCCGACCCATTTTCCGATGCTGATGCGCATGGCAGCAAAACCACAAGAACGGCTGCTGCAACCACCACGGTCACCACCGTCGCCAGTACTACCATCATCGCCACTGTCGCAGAGGATACCGTCCTTTGTTTCGCATTCATATATCGTTCCCGACACAGTCCTATATGGGGGCAGACTATCATCATATTCGCAACTGAAGTGCCATCACAGAAGGCATTGCCACCGGTTTTTGGTCAGCCGTTCGCGTGCTTTTCAGCATCCGTAATTGCGTAGGTGCCACAGATCAAGCGAATCCGGTGACACGTAACACGTATTGCCAAATCAGCCATCCCACACTATATATAAGTATCGGTCTGTTCCCACGATACCCATGCACCTGTCATATTGCTAAACCATGACACCCCGGCGCAGACTCGAAGATCGACACACAGCAACACCCACAGCGACACCGTTAAATACACCGATGCGTGATGATGACACCATGATCGCACTGGCGCGATTTTGCGCAAATAACAGTGCGGCAATCGGAGGCATGACATGAAACTACTGGTTAGCCCGATCAACCCGACCGAAGCGTTGGCTTCACTCAACGGCGGTGCAGACATAATCGATGTGAAGAATCCGCGGGAAGGGTCACTCGGCGCAAATTTTCCATGGATGATCCGTGCGGTCATCAAGGCGATCGAATCGAAGAAACCGGTCAGCGCAACAATCGGTGATTTTAATTTTAAACCGGGAACGGCGTCGCTCGCCGCACTTGGCGCTGCCACATCAGGTGCGGATTACATCAAGATCGGGCTGTACGACATCCAGACAGCGGATCAAGCGGAAGAGCTACTTTCAGAGGTTGTACGGTCGATAAAGGATTGTGATTCTGACAAACAGGCAGTATCGGCAGCGTATGCGGACTACACACGCATAAATTCCATTTCACCGATGTTGCTGCCAGAGATTGGCGCGAAGGTCGGTTGCGATGTTGTGATGATCGATACCGGCATCAAGGACGGGCGATCGGCTTTTGAGTTCATGAGCGAGGAGGAGTTGACAACGTTCGTTGACGACGCACGTGATCTTGGTCTGACTACCGCGCTTGCAGGCACAATCAAGTTTGAGGACATAGACATGTTGAATCGCATCAGTCCCGACATCATCGGAATCCGCGGAGTCGTCTGCGGCGGTGACCGGAGCTCAGAGATCAAGCAGGAACTGGTAGAGGAATTTAAAGCGCGGATGGCTACGTAGGTCGGTTTTTTGGTTTCAGGAGTTCTTCGATTGCAGGCACTCCCCGCTCCTGATGCGCCCTACTGATCTTCGCAGGAACCGGGCACGCTCCGAGAACGTTAGACCACGCACCTTCCGGCATATACCCAGTTCCGGGGTGCCCCTCTTCACTATCAGACTTCTTCGCCGCGACGACAACAGAGCCGCGAACGCTTTCGACCTTCACGAGATCGGCGTCCTTGACACCAATCGCAATCATATCCTCTGAATCGAGCATGATGATTGCGGACAGCTCCTGATACTCCCTGCTGAACGTTCCATGCAACAATTTCGCCTCTGTCCGGAAGATATCCGGATATGCAACGATTACAACCTCGCACTCAGGTGATGCAAGGAATTCGTCAAATCCCATCTTCATATCAGATCGCTCCTATCAGTTGATCCATAATGCTGGCGTCAGAGATGCGCCCGGTCTCAATCATCTGCGGAATGTCTATCTGAACGCCATCCATCCGCAGCGCGCTTCCTGCGCAATCGATGCCGCCTGCCGCGCACGGGATTACGACATCGGAACATAGTGATGTCAGGGTCTCATTCGGATCGATAACGATCGTTGTTCCATTAATATCATGCGCGGGGATCGAGTTCATGAGGTCGCATCCGACGCAGAGCAGAACGTCCGCCTCGTTGAGATCTGCTCGATTCGCCCGATTCACCCGACCTATTTGATTCGTTTCGCCGTCGTCAGTGGGGTGGCTGCAACTTTCATGCAGCAGTGCGGCAATCGAACGGAGATTATATCCCGGTGCCAGCGGGAGGATATGAAAGTTGGAGACCTCGTTTAACTCATCCATCAGCCGGATTATCGCATCTCGCTCCTGTTCTGTTGCCATCGCATAAGTTCCTGTGAATATCACGCCGAACTCGGCTTTTTTCAACGTGCCTGCAAGTTTCAGTATCCGTTTCCGGTCATAGCCGGTCTTCGGAACCCTGTTTCCGAGTGCATCCGAGAGCGCGTCCATAAACTCGATCTGCCGGTGCGGGCTTGCTTCGTACACCTCCCGGCAGATCTTTGCGGTGTGTGATCGACGGAGATCGATTGCGATTGCGGTGCGATCCACATCCCAGCCATGCTGTCGTTTCTCGCCGCGCGGATAGTATGCATACCCGGACAGGAGCCGCGGGTGCGTGTTCATTGGGTCGGCACCTAAGAAAACTACCACATCCGCCTGATCCCTGACTTCAGGAAGCGTGCAGGTTTTAACCCGCCGATTGAGGATATCTTCGAAAAGTTCCGTGTGCGGTGCCCAAATCTTCGCACCAATCTTCTCCGCGAGTGCAATTCCCTTTTGCTGCGTTTCCGTGATCGAATTCCCAAATCCGACGAAGACCGGGTTTTTTGCACTGGCGAGGATCTCGGCGGCACTCTCGATTGCGGCGTCGTGCCGTACTTGCTTCCGGGCAACAGTAGGCTCGATCCGCTGCATCGACGTGATGTGCGCGGTTCCGATCCGGCACGCATGTTTCACGCAATCGCGCTCACCCTCGCCTCCGCACCTTCCTTCCGCGATGTCCTCGCAGAGAAGAGAACAGCCAGTGCAGACCATCA
>JAGGRW010000008.1 GCA_021159385.1 Methanosarcinales archaeon | reverse complement strand
GTGCCGTAGTCCGCAGCCAGAGCATACCCGCAGAAGGGGAGCAGGGATATGACAGAGATACAACTCAGGAGATATCCGCTTCTACCAATCCCGATCATCCGATACCAGATCTTAGACCCACTCACAATAGAATAATTTAACTGCTTATGATATAACTTTTCTGATTGATCTATGTGGAAAGGCGTTACGCAGTCAGCCTGACATGACTTGCGGTCGGCTCATACAACTCGCCCTGCGTCACGAGCCGCTTGATCAGATCCTCCACATACTCCTTCTCAAAGCCCTGCTCCGCAGCCCTCGCATAGACATCGTCCTTCGGAGCCATGCCGCTGTGCTCCGCCTCGATGTCACGTATGATGTTGCGCAGCGTCTTGATCTTGTCACGCTGGCTCTTGCTAACGCCGGTTGTCAGGATGTCGGTGTCGAACATGCCAGTCTCGGTATCGTACGCGACCTGCCGCAGACAACTCTCCACAACCCGGATCACGCGCTCGGAGTCAGCGGTCGTGATCTCGTTGCATAGCCGTATCCGTGCGCTCGCCTCACAGAGCCGCACCAGCGCCTCAAGCTGCCTCGCGGTGACCGGCACAGGTGAATCCCGGTCCTCGCCCTGCTTCCTGAGCCCGAGATAGAAATCGATGAGACGTTCCCTTGCAACGGAATCCATGATCGGGTAGACCGCCTTCTTTGCGTAAGCGATGTACTTTCTGAGCAGATCCGGCATGATTGTAGGCTGGATGAGCTCCATCGCGTCCCCGACGTCCGCATCTGTTATATTGCTTCCGGAGATGTGTGTTTTGTGCGCATGTAACTCGCCCGCGTGGTGCGCACCAAGGATGTGGGATGCGATCGCAGTGTCCCTGCCGACGTCGGGCTCGTCCTTGAGAACGAAGATCAGGTCGAATCTGGACATGAGCGCGGGCGCCATCCTGATCTGCTGCGCGATCCCCTCGTACGGATCGAATCTGCCGTATTTTGGATTTGCCGCACCAAGAAGCGAGCATCTTGATTTTAGAGTCGCCATGATGCCTGCTTTCGCGATACTGACTGTGTTGTGGAGAACAAGCCCGCAACTCACGAATGTGTGGTCCGGCTCAACCGTGACATCGTAAACCCACTCAAGATCGTCATTCCTAACCGTTGAGGCTGATTTAACCCTCGTAAACCGGAGATCTGATTTGACGATTCGTTTCAGGGATTTGATTTCATTCTCCGATGATTCGATCTTCTCTTTTGCAACCTCCCGGATCCGTTCCAGCAGAACGGCTGCGTTCTTTGTTGACGGATTTCGCTCGATGTATGTCACCATCGAATCAGAGAGACCTATTCGCCCGGCAATCACTGATATGGGAATTCTGTACACCTTCCGCAACTCTCGCGGGTCTGCCGTCTCGTTTACATTGAATGGCTGAATATCAGACAGATAGGATTCGACCTTATTTATATATTTTAGAGCGACCATTCTGTGAATAGCATTTTTCTTTTTGATTATCTTGTCGAAATACCCAGTATCCAGTCTGTAATCTTTCAGCAACTTTTTTACCCTGATCGCAATATCGACGGGGACGCTGTCCCGGTCATTCAACTTGTTATGGCTTCTGACCACAAACTGTTCTATCTTCTCACTTCTTTTGTCGTGTTTCCCAATAATATCGTAGAATAGCCTCTGGCTGTCCTGTCCTGAGATCACTACCTTGTAGCCAACCTTTGTTCGACCTTCTTTCTTCGATTCATACTCTGATGATCTGGTGATGTAGGAATAAATGCCCAGTGCCAGTAGCAAATCCGAATAATCGTTCGCCAAGCCGATCGAATTCGTTGTGTATCCGAACCGCTCGGAATCATAAAATCCATCGCCTCTGAATGCACCGATCAAAAATTGTGTCCGGATATTGTCATTGGATGTGAATATCTGATCGGGGATTCGTTTTTCATCCGATTTAACGGTCACTCCCATGAAATTCAGCCTCATGAATTCATACAGGAGAATCGATGCACACCTGACCGTGTACAGGTCTTTTGTTGCGTATTTTCTCTCGCTGTGCGGCTGATGTTGGATGTACGTCGTGGTATCGAAGATCTCCTTGATTAGATTGTCTATATCATTTATGATCTCGGTATCGGTGTTTGAGATGATGATCTCGGCTTCTCCGTTTGTATCCGAGTGGTAGATGTGCCCTTCGCTTACGATATAGCCGAGCAGCCTACCAAACTCGCTCTTAAGGCGTGTCGGGAATGATATCCGCTTGTAACGCCGGTCGGTCTCGTGGTTGCGCTTGTCCTGATTCGGGAGCTGCAATGCAATGTCAGAACTTGCGAGTGGGTAGTTGTTTGGAATCGGAGCGAACATCCCGTTTTTGATCGCATCTGCCCGCACAGTCACTATTTCGCCATTTTCCATGACGTAGACCGGGTGTTCTGGGGTGACGGTGATGCTTCTTCCGTTCGAGTAGGTGATCTCTATAAGATGGTCTGGTGCCCTGTGCCTGCTGACACGGTCGATCGGTGCGGGGCGGATTCTATTATCATTCAAATCAAGCGCAAGCAGGGTTCTACGATCGGAATCGCGGATTTTGTCCGACGAGAGTATCTCGCAATCGATTCCGTCTTCAACCTGATCCATGTTCCCCTCGATCATGGAATCGACGAACTCGCCGATCCTGACTCTTTTTCCGTCCGAAAAGAGGATTTCAGTGGACGGATGGTAAGATTGCTGCTCCATCGCCTCGTGAATCGCGCTCCTGTCCTCCGCACGCATCTTATCCATCTCATCGACCGCGGCAACCCCCTGATCCGCAAGCACAAGCGCGCCAGCCTCAAGCGTCCACCTGCCGTCGCCGAATTCATCGCGAACAGCTGCGGCGGTGTTGTGTGCGAGCAGCGAATTTGCAACAAAGTTATGTGTGCCTGATATGGTCAGGTCATACACATGCTCATAACCGTGGTCGTGCACCTCTTCGACTGATTTGATCCTGTCGAAGAGAACGTCTCCGGTCGATAGTTTCATCAGAGAATCGAGTTCAGCTTTCATCTTTGATTGTTCTGCCACATTCGTGCTGTTCGATTCGCTTTTGTACGAATTCAGTATCTTAACCAGTGTATCATGTTTTTTCGGGTGTGTAAAGCCGATATGCTCGTAATACCGTGTCAGGTTGCCCCTGCCGTAGATCGTTACCACATACAGGTCACTGGACGAAGTTATGGTTTTGACATCGCCATTTACTGTGAACGATGTCGTGATACCATCTCGCGGGCGGGTGCGAATCCGTCCAGTGATCCCGAATTTGAGTAGCGCAAGTTGAACCCCTTCTGCGAGTTCTTTGCTTGTGGTATACAGCTGCGCACTCGACGAGCCGCTCTTTCGTGCGTTGCATGATCCATCCGAGTCAAAGAGCCCGCGCAGATATGGGGCGATCAAGTTGTTCGGCAGATTCAGAACCACGTCGGGAATTGCGATTCGGGCTGATTTCGGCGACTCGGGGACGCCAAGGGTCTGAAGGATCTCGGCAAGAATCTTTGAACCGAATCTGACATCGGGCGGACGGCTGATATTGCCGCGGGATATTGAATAGTTTACGCCGAATAGTTTTGTGATTATCGACATGTACTTTTCGAGTAGCGTCTCATCCGAGTTGCTGAACCGTATTTGAGATCCGCCATAGCCAGTCTCGTTTCCTGATCTGCTGATGGAACCATCGCCAGCGATGAGACCGACGAAATACATGAAATCCTCGCTCGGCTTGACAGGTAACGTTATTTTGTGTCCGGCTTGTTGCGAAAACCAGCAAAAACTCTGCGCAACATCGCCGAACTCGATTCCAGCATCTTCAGCAAGTCGCAGGAGCGTTCTGAGGTCAGGATTGCCGCGTGCGCCGTCGTTGACCCAGTTATAGTACAGATTGTACTCGGAGACTCCAAGCGAGGACGCTGCCTTCCGTATGGTCCCGTATTTTTCCTGTAGTCGCGACACTATTTCGGCGGTCAATTCGGATGCGCATCCAACGGTGCAGTTACCCTCAAATAATTCGATTGTGTACGGGATTTTACCGTTCTCTGGCAGGAGACGTGGTGTTGCAAGGCGATCTCGGTTTGTCAGGTCTGCGGATCTGATCCATCCGATGCAGTGATCAGCCATCACAGGAAGCGGCGTTCCCGGCGTAACAGTTATCGATCTGCCACTCGCAGTCTCGATGCGCATCATGGTGTCGGGTGCGCGGATTCGCCACACAGCGGCGAGCGGTTTCTCTGTGATAGCGTGATCGGAATTGACTGTCGATATGGAGACACTGTTACAGTCGCTTTTCCAGATTCCGTCCTCTATCTGAACTGGATTTTGCATACGCGCCTCCACAAACTCCCCAATTCTGAAAAATCCCTCCGACGTCCGGATCCGTGTATCAGGCGAAACACACAATCCCGCTGCACTTGAACTCCTCCCGCTCGTGTATATCCCACGCGGAGCAAGCTTCACGATGTATCGCAGCAGTTGCGACTTGGCGATCCCGGGGTCACCGACCAGAAGCACATGCACGTCCCCGCGGATTCTTGCGCCGTCGGGCAGGTTCTTCGGGACGCCTGACATCAACTGGAGCGCAAGCGCTTCCTTCACATCCTCGTAGCCATATATCGACGGAGCAATCGATCTGATGACTTTCTCGTAAATTTTCGGGTCTTTGCTCAGTTTGATGATCTCCTCTTCCTCTTCCGGAGTGATCTCGATCTCTTTGAACTCCTTGTCCTGCATCTCGATTGAGACCGCGTCGAGTATGATATCGAAGAACGTGCTCTTGCCCTCACGAGTGATCCGCTGGTACGACCGCAGAATCCCTGTGACGATCACGCGGCTCCCGGGCGAGACGAGCCCGCTCAGATCGTCTTCCATGTTGATGTCCAGCGTCTGCGGCTGCTCGCCCCCACGCAGGTCCTCAGGAGACTCCTGAACGCGCAGTTTCTGGGCATCTATGAACTCCGATTCCGTGAGATTGATCTTGAACGGTCCCTTTCTTCCACACTCGCTGTTTTTGCAGACATAAGGCTCTACGAACCTGCCACTCGGCTGTGTTATGAACATGGTCTCGCCGCACCCGCCGCATTCGAACGCAGCGACCCGTATCCGCGGGCGCACCTCGGTAGCCATGCGGACGAGCCCATCGATTGCGATCATTTTTGAGATGTGTTCGCTGCGCAGGTTGCGTATCGGCACCTTCTGCGGGATGTTCATGATCCGCAGGTGCGCGCCTGTGAGCGTCTTCTCGATCGGGAGATCGAAACCCTGCAGCGCAGCCTCAGCCACGCCAAGAACCCTGTCAGGATACTCCAGAAGCTCCTCTGCCAGATCAGGATCGAATTTCTCGATGTTTACAAAATCGACGTACAGGCTGCGTTTTTCGGGGTATTCGTTCGCCAGAGCGAGGATATCTCCGAGATAGTACCTGTCAAAAAACGTTTCCCACTGGGTGGATGTGCTGGTGTCCATTGCGTATCTTGAATCGCGTCGGTGGGTATTTAGGGTTTTGATCCGAATACCTGAATCATGAAGGGCATACAGGAGATCGATCGAATAATCGAACCACTCAAGAAGAATCCCGATGTTCTCTCAATCCACCTCTTCGGCTCGTATGCCAGAGGCAGGGAAAAGCCGTTCTCTGACATCGACATCTGCGTCGTTGCCGATAAGAACGCGGACAGGGACGCGATACTGAGCCACTCATCCCGGAAGATAGATCTATCGATATTTCACGACCTGCCACTCTTAATGAGGTTCAGGGTCTTAAAAGAGGGGAAATTGCTCTTTTTGCGTGATGAGCTCAAACTGCACCGGATAACAGTCGCAACCATAAAAGCATATCTCGATTTCAAGCCGCACATACTGAGAAGAATGGAACGGGTGCTGAGTGTGGGGGTGCGAGATGTTTGATTTAGAGCGGTTTTCCTGTGAAACTGCCGCAGGATCTGGCACATGACCCCGCTCACCAACTACCACAGCGTCTCGTCGGGCACAGCACCGGCACGTTTCCTCACAACGAGCAGCATCCTTATTCCTGCCGACTTCGATTCGGACGCATCGCTTGCTGATCTGTGGAGCCTCCACGACGATGCGATGGCAACGTTCGATCGGTCGGAGAGAACGAAGGAACTGGAAAGAACGAAGGAACCGGAAGGAACAACACTTCTCGACCTGAAAATCAAGATCGCAGATCGGATGCTGGAAAACTGTCATTTCTGCGACCGAAGATGCGGCGTAAACCGGAGAAAGGGGGAATTGGGGTACTGCAGAATCGGTGCGGTCTCGAGATACGCCTCAGAGTTTCTGCATTACGGCGAGGAGCCCGAACTCGTGCCCTCGCACACGATCTTCCTCTCGGGCTGCACGTTCTCATGCGTGTACTGCCAGAACTGGGAGATATCGACCAACCCGGATCTCGGAGTGCCGGTTCTTCCGGAAGACCTCGCAAGAATTGCGGTGGTGAACCACAGTCTCGGCGCAAGGAACCTGAACTTCGTGACCCCAACACCGCACCTCCACTCTGTTCTGCGGATCCTGCGCATTCTTGCGAGGATGGGGGTGAACACGCCGATCGTCTGGAATTCAAACATGTATCACTCCGAAGAAGCCGCAAAACTCCTCTCTGGGGTCGTGGATGTCTATCTCGGCGATTTCAAGTACGGAAACGACGAATGCGCGAAGAGATACTCGGATGCTGACCATTACATGGCTACGGTCACGAGAAACTTCCTGTGCGCCTACGACGACTCGGAAATCCTGCTGCGGCAGCTCGTTCTGCCGGGACACGTCGAATGCTGCACTGCGCCGATCATCGAGTGGGTGAGGGGGCACATCCCGGACATCAGGTTCCATCTGATGTTTCAGTACCGACCCGCGCATCTGGCGCACAGGTACCCCGAGATCAACCGAACGCTCTCGGAGGGTGAGCGTGAGCTGGCGACGAGGCTTGCGGGAGAGGGGGTTCGGAGGTAGTGGGCAGTTGAAGGTTTGGTGGCGCACACGCCCCCCAAAAAACCGATGTCAGCCACACCAATTTACCGGCTGCAAACATCATCCCCTCACAGACTGATCGCCTTATTTGCAGCTTGCAGGATCATGAGAGCGTCGAGGGACGTGACCCGCCCGTCGCCGCTGACGTCGGCTGCGTCGTCGTGTGCGCCGGTGGCTGCGATCCGGAGTGCGATAGCGGCGTCCGCGGGGAGAAGAGGATGCCGTCAGAGTCGAGATCGCCGCGTACGGGTTCGTAGCACCGTGACCGATACGATGCCGGATGTGTTAGAGGCTGTGCCTGCGATTTGGGTCAGGGGCATCTTCTCTGCTGATGTAATCTCACACCATTTTGCCGAGTTTTCTTTCAAAGTCGCCGATATCCTTCGCTGTCACTGCAAGCTTGATCAGATCATCGAACAGAGAACCGTTCCTCTCTCGAAGGTTGCGTATCCTCTGGGATAACCGATCCGGAACCTGATTGAAACGCGTTGCGAGTACAGAGAGGATATCCTTTTCTCTGCATAAGGATGCGCCTTCTTCAAGCGCCTCCTTGTAGACTGTCGATTGTTTTATAAAGTCATCTCCGATCATTTCTTTCACCACCTCTGGGGCGTATTTTAGTTCTGCTAATATTCGCGCGCATACATAACATTCGCGGTCCAGATGGTTATGCTTTATCGCGTAATCCAGATTCCGAACGCACTCATCGATATCGGCGCCAGCCATCAAAAACGTGAGCGGATACAGTCCGTAGAGTTCTTTTTCGAATATCTCTTCCGAAACGAGTTCCCATACCCGTTTCACATCGTAGTCAAACGTCATCACGTGCTTGTTCCTGACAGACGAGGTGTACCCGCCTTTGACAGGCACACCTTCCGGGGTGAGATACAGCACAATGGGGTACACAGGCAGCTTGTGTTTAGCGAGAATCCGTCCATAATATGAGACCATGCGCACAGGCATTGTATGATCCTGCGCTGTCTGAAATTCGATGTGGACGATGAAATCTCCCGCCTCGTCAGACACTTTTGCGAGAAAGTCAGGTCGATGTTCCGTTGTCGGGAGTGATTCTGAAATCGGTTCGAGCTCGAGTTTTTTGTTAAATATCAGCGTTGTCAGGTCTCCCGGAAGTTTCAGGGAGAGGCATTTCATTGTGGCATCGTATTTCATCGTGTGATTGGGTGCTTTTGAGTTTGGCGGGGATAAAGGTATAAAGATGATGGCTTCCGTTTGCAACTATATCTCAATATCTTCAGCCGCCGCCGGTCTCTGATGCTTCGGCGCAAGTATGGTACATAAACATTTCGCGTGCTACCCGTGATCCGCCAGCCCGATGTCATATTCGCAAAAGATAGCTGCACAGATGTCCTGCGGAAGCCCACAACCCCGCCCACCAAAAACCACCGGAATCGACATTGATACACACATTCGGGCGGACCCATCCGGCACACCACCGCACACCTGATGAGTCCAGCGGATGCCAAATCAACACAAGTAGGCAGATCCTCACAGAAGAATGTAGACACGCCCAAATCACATAGCATGCGATGGCGGAATCATGCGGTCAACCAACACGACAACAGATCTGCGGAGGTGCCGGATGAGTGCATGAGGGTGTAGAGTTAATGGAATGGAAGAACGAAGCTATAATTACCATTCTTTATAAAACACCACACTGGCTTCTGAGCTCGTCTGCTGGTACTACTGCGGGATCATCAAAATAAATACCAATCGCCCTTGTAGTCTCTATTCCTTCATCCTCCAGTGCTTTATATATCTTATCAAACACTGGGCCAGTCTTTTTATAATCCCCTGTGAACTCTTCATAAATGAATATACGGTCCGGTCTCCGTTTCAGTCGCCTTATGTGTGGAAAACATTCCCATGTACGCTGAAAAGACCAACGAAGCGACAAACACTGCAACGAATGTGCCAAGAATGATAGTGATTACTTTTTTTCATTGTATAAAAAATATATAATCGATCCCCACCCGGAGGGCATTTCTTACTCGTCACTTCCCCCGCAACTTTGGCGAGTCCAACCACAACCCGGAGACCTTCATTTCTCCATTAATCTCCTGAAAAACAACCTTGACAGCAACATCGCCGGGTTCATCTGCGAACTGTTGCGTTGTAGTACACAATCGTGTACTGGTCTTTCCCTTCCGCTTTTTGGAATTCCTTTGATATGTAATCCCCGATCTTTGATTTTATCATGGCGTTCGTCTGATTAAAAACAGCATCTGGCACGGCATTTCTCATCATTTGGTCGAAATTATCAGAGTATTTAGTGTAATCATCTTCATTCATTGCCAGAAGGATATTTTCAGTGATCGGGTCAGCGTACTCTTGCACCTGTCCTGCGTCAACCTGGTTCTTGTCCACGCACCCGGCAAATGGAGCAGCCGCTGCAATTACTACTACTGCTATTGAGCCCGCTATGATCATCGTTCTCATATTTTGTCACCTCATTTCAGATTTCAGTTCACAGTACGGCCACTCGACAAAGAAGCCGTATCCGGTCGTGGCGGAGTCTTCTCGCGCTCCATGCACGGTTGTTAGAATCCGGCATATATAAAATCTCGCGAGACCCAAGAGCGGAGAATGGGGGGTGGAGGCTGGAGGGTGGAAGTTACATACGTTGCTCGGGATCGCCACGACACGAGCGACACTATATAGATGAAGAGCGCGACACACAACCATAGAAAAAAATCGGGTGGTAAGATGGCAGACATCATCGAAAAACCGGCAGTAATCGACCCACCTCCGAACCTGCGAGACTACGATGCTATGTTCGGAACCTTCAAGTGGCAGGATGCGTACGACAGGATCGAATGGTTCGAGGATGGTACTTTGAACGCGGCAGCGAGCGCAGTTGACAGACATGCTGAATCGTCGCGCAAGAACAAGGTCGCTATGTACTGGGAGGGCGAGAGCGCGGAGAAGTATACCTTTCTCGAACTCTCCAGCCTCTCAAACAGATTCGCAAACGTTCTGACGGACATTGGAATCGAGAGGCGGGATCGTGTATTCATATTCCTGCCGAGAGTTCCCGAACTCTATGTGAGCTTCCTCGGAATCCTCAAGACCGGCGCAATCGCGGGAACCATGTTCTCCGCATTCGGTCCGGAAGGGCTGTACGACCGCCTCCACGACAGCGGCGCACGATACCTGATCACCAATTCGAAACTGCTGGAGCGGGTGCAGGGGATACGAGACGATCTTCCTGACCTCGAACGCGTGATTCTCGTGGACGGAACAGACCATTCGGGTACTGCAAACGCTGCGGATGCTTCAGATGCCGCAAATGCTGCGAATGCCGCAGACGTTGCGGAGAACGATGTCATCTATTCCGAAGCGATTGCGAGCGCGTCCCGGAAGTTCGATGTCGCGAGGATGTCGCCGGATGACCCCGCGTTTATGCTGTACACGTCCGGGACCACCGGAAAGCCAAAAGGCGTGGTGCACCGGCACCTTGCGATCGCGCAGCAGCACGCAACGACCGAGTGGGTGCTCGATCTGCACGAGGAGGACATCTACTGGTGTACGGCAGACCCGGGCTGGGTCACTGGAATCTCGTACGGGATGCTGGGTCCCTGGTCGTGCGGCTCCTCGATCGTGGTTCACGACGGCAGGTTCGACCCAAACATCTGGTACTCGATGATCGAACGGTACCAGGTGAGCGTCTGGTACAGCGCGCCCACAGCTTTCCGGATGCTGATGCGGGCGGAGGGCGCACATCGCGGGCACGATCTTGCAAGCCTCAGGCACATCTGCAGCGTCGGCGAGCCACTCAATTCCGAGATCGTGTACTGGGGCATCCGAACGTTCGGGCTGCCGATCCACGACAACTTCTGGCAGACCGAGACAGGCGGAATCTTAATCGCCAATTACCCGTCGGTTCCGATAAAGCCAGGCTGGATGGGAAAGCCGATACCCGGAATCAAGGCTGCAATCGTGGATGAGGCTGGAAAAGAGGTCTCCCGCGGCGTGGAAGGGAATCTCGCACTTTTACCCAATTTCCCGTCGATGATGCTCACGATCTGGAAGAACCCGGCAAAGTACGAGGAGTACTTCATGGGCGGCTGGTATCTGACAGGCGATCGGGCACTGCAGCACGAAGACGGCTACTTCCTCTTCATCGGACGAGCGGACGACGTGATCAACACGTCAGGCGAGCGGGTGGGACCGTTTGAGGTGGAATCAGCCTTAATTGCGCATCCTGCAATCGTTGAGGCTGGCGTCATCGGAAAACCGGATCCGCTGCGGGGCGAGATCATCAAGGCGTTTGTCGTGCTCAGCGACGGTTATGAGCCGTCTGAGGAGCTGGAAGCGGAGGTCAGGAGGTTTGTGAAGACGAGGCTTGCGGGTCATGCGTATCCGCGGGAGTTTGAGTTTGTGGAGACGCTCCCGAAGACGAGAAGCGGAAAAATCGTCAGGAGGATGCTCCGGGCGCAGGAACTCGGGCTTCCGATCGGAGATGTCTCGACGCTTGAGTGAGTGATTCTTGCGGTAAATCTCTTTCGCGTACGCGATTGCCTTCCGTGACGCTCGCGACAGTTCCGTACTCGAAGCCAGTTCCACAATTCCCTGATACGATATCGATGAGTGGATGGGCGAATTTGACCAGTTTCCAGAAGATAATAAAAAGTGTCTGGTGCGTATGTCCGGCTCCGGTTGCCCGGATCATTACAACAAAAAAGCGAAAATAATTATAAATATACATGCCAATATTATTTTTACAATTGTTCGTAACTTGTATGGCTCTTTGTGTGGAACCGGGCACTCTTTTATCGCTCTGACCAGCTCCTCATCCGCCTCAACGACGAATGCCCCAACATATCCGCAATTCTTGCACTGGTATAACTTGCCCAGATACCCTCCGCCCGCATAGTACAAGCCTGAACTCCCGCAAACCGGGCAGACTATACTGCGCCCGCCCATCCCTTCGCCAGTTGTGACGCAGATTTCCATAAGCAGGTCATATCACCCATATCCCTTATCTCTTTGGGCTTGGTCATGTGCATGTCATAAGTATCGTCGGTATCGTCACCGACCCCATGCCTTCACCCTGAAAGCACCATGTCCAGGGCAGCATCGGAATCGACTTTCACGCCCTTCTTTTTGAAGAACCGCGCGACGTTGTCAACGTCCCGCTGTAGGAATTCCATCGCATTCGGATGATCGAGCGTGACAGACTGCCCCATGTCAATGAAGACGACCTCGCGACCGTCCATTAAGATGTTAAACTCGCTCAGATCCGCATGTACAAGATTCGCCTGATACAATCGCCGGACGTACTCAATTGTAGTCTCATACGCGTCCTTTGCCTCTTCGGGTGTCAGTGGCACCACTCGCAGTTGCTGCGCTGGGAGTTCATCCTCTCCGATAAATTCCATCAGAAGAATGTTGTTTCTTGTGTCAAACGGTTTCGGGACTCGCACTCCAGCCGAATGCGCTTTTTTCAGATTTCGCATCTCTTTCTTCGTCCATGCAAAGACGATGCTGCGTTTCTCGTGCCGTATGTCCTTGAATCTTGGATCTCCGATCAGGTACGACTGCATCGCCTTAAAATTGCTCGTAGAAATGCGATAAATTTTTATGGCGAGTTCTCGCTCGCTGCCACACCCGAGCGCATGAAAGACGTTCGCTTCCTTCCCTGTACTAATCACGCCACCGAGCGCGTCGATTTCGCCCTTGTTTGCAAGGAAGTAGAGCGTCTTCAGTGTGGACGTATCAAAAACGCCTTCAAGAGATTTAAGGTCGTCAGCGTCCTTGATTCTGATACGGGACTGATCGATTTTCCGATCGATCATCTTCAATCTATTCTCAACTTTGACCATAGCAGGAGATTTAGAGATTAAGAAATTAGGAGATCAGGAAATTGAGAATATCCGCACGTTGGCGTCAGGACAGATACCCACGTCGTCTGAGCCAATCCGCCTGCGGCGCGGTATATCTCCAGACCACATCCGCCTTCTCATCCTGAAACGACCACGGGATAATGATGACAACATCACCCTCCCGAATCCATATCCTTTTTTTCATCTTCCCTGGTATTCGGGCGATTCTCACGGTTCCGTCGAGACATCTGACCTTCAGATGGAGTGCCCCGAGCATGGACTCCACCGTTGCCAGGACTTCGCGATCGCGATCGCGGGGGATGCGTACACGTACAACCGGCGCTTCCGGCTTCTTCTTATACTTACCCAGATGCGACACCTCTGTACGTGCACTGCGCGATACATTGCATGATCCATTGCGTGATACATTGCATGAATGCCCAATTGTTGCTAAATGTATATAAATCATGCACAACCACCTGACCCTGATGACTGTGATTCGTGACCCGATCCACGGGTACATCGAACTGGATGAGGTGGCGATCTCGCTCGTTAACACGCCGAGGATGCAGCGATTGCGCCGCATCAAGCAACTCGGGCTCACGAATCTGGTATACCCGGGCGCAAACCATACCAGATTCGAGCATTCGCTTGGCACATACCACCTCGCAAGTTCGCTTGCAGCCGGAATCGATGACGAGCATGAGGATGAGCGCGTCGAGCTGCGTGTCTCAGCCCTGCTGCACGATGTCGGGCATGGGCCGCTGTCGCATGTGACCGAGAACCTGATCAAGCAGGAGACAGGGCGGTCACACGAGGACATCTCCGCAATTCTTGAGAGCGACTTCGCAGAACTCTTCGAGCGGTACGGTATCGACAGAACTCGTGTTTCCCGGCACATAAGGGGCGAGACCGGGATCGGTGCTGCTTTAAACAGCGAGATCGACGTTGACCGGATGGATTACCTTGTCAGGGATGCGCATTACACTGGAGTTCCGCTTTCAGTCGATCTCGTTCGCCTGATTCATGAAATGCGGTTTCTGGACGGGAAACTGGTGATCGAGAGCGGAGGGGTGCGGGCTGCGGAATCGCTTCTGCTCTCGCGGTTCCTGATGCACCCGACCGTCTACTACCACCATGTGACCCGCATCGCAGAGTCGATGTGCGTGCGTGCGGCAGAGCGCATGATCGAGGACGGCTTCGATTCCCGGATGCTCGCCGAAATGGACGACTGTGGTCTCTTTTCACAGATGGAAGCAACTCCCGGGTATCCTTCTGATATTGCGAACCGTCTGCGTGACCGAAAACTCTTCAAACGTGCAGTCTACGCGGGGTTTGATGCCGTCGGCAAAAACATACTCAGGCACCGTGGGAAAGTGCGGAGAATCGAGGCGGAGCTGGCAGCAGGTCTCGGAATCGACCCGGAGTACATCTTAATCGACATACCGAAACCGCCTGATATCGTGGAGACGAACGCGGATATTGTGATCGAGAGCGAGCTTAAGCCGCTGCACGAGGTATCGCATCTCGTTGCCGCTCTCGGACGCGCGCAGCATGACAACTGGAGGATGGGGGTGTACACGCCCACCGAATATCGCGACGTGGTTGCGGCTGCTGCGAGGGAGTTTTTTGGCGTGAGGAAGCACAAGCAGTTCAGGCTGGATGAGTTGATTGCGTGA
>JAGGRW010000054.1 GCA_021159385.1 Methanosarcinales archaeon | reverse complement strand
GGCGCTCCAGTGACACTCGATTGCCGTTGCCCACCACCACAGAATGAATAGAAACATGAAAGGAGATGAAAGAATGAAAAAGAGAATGATAGGGCTATTGGCATTGCTTATGATCTTTGCAATACCGATAACATCAGCAGCAGACAGTGAATACTACTTTGTTCCAGAGGTCAGCAGTGTAGCGACAAGTGGTGAGACTGTAGAGGTAGAGTTGTGGCTTGATATAGTAGCTCCGGCAGCAAGTGGCGCCGCAAGGATTAATTACACCTATTGTTGCGCGAATATTACCAGCTACACTCCAAATACTACATTCTTTGAAGATGTAGGTGTAGTTCGGCTGGACGGACAGTTGAATATAGGGTTTACTCACTGGGAGGGGGCCCTCCCCGCCAACCAACCCGTTGGCAGTTATCACCTTGGCAACTTAACAATCAAGTGTTGCAGCGGTGACTGTATGACTGACTTGCTGTTTGTTGATTGTGAACTGTTTGATTGGTCTGGGTACGGACCTGCTGGGCCACTTCCATTCGTAACAACGGACGGCACCTTCACATGCGGAGAGCCTGTTGAGTCAGAGTGCCTCGGCACTTGCTGCAATGACTCAGAATGCACCGACCCATTTGCTGAAAACGTACCATGCAAGGACTGCATCGAAGCAGGCAGATACTGGCATCCGAACAAGGACACGGCATGCTTCAACGACGTGGAAAATCCACCAGACCTGTGCCTAACGTCCTGTCCAGAGTGCTGCGACGGAGTCGATAACGCCGACACCGACACCGACGTCGACTACCCGGCTGACAAACAGTGTCCATGCGGACTTTCCCCGAGTGAAGACACGGGAGGGCCGCCAATCCCAGAACTGCCCACGCTCGCACTCGCGGGAATAGGCATTCTCGGCGCAATCCTGCTGGCACGGAAGAGGGAGTAATCCCTCGACCCTTTTCTTTTTTGATATTTATAATATTGCGGTGAACAGTTGTATTACACCCAACCACGATGGTGTTTTGAGCTTACTGCGCATGCAGAGGAAATGTTTATGCCA
Organism: Methanosarcinales archaeon; assembly: GCA_021159385.1. Taxonomy (GTDB): domain Archaea; phylum Halobacteriota; class Methanosarcinia; order Methanosarcinales; family Methanogasteraceae; genus Methanogaster_C. Next base: position 13,508 of record JAGGRW010000054.1, on the reverse strand, counting down.
ATGCATGTTACATACCACCGATAGTGACAATAATGCTCAAAGTAAAATCTACCGATGATGGTATCTTCATACCTCACAACCTTATAGGTCTACCAGCAGGAACAGAATTTTCAATTCGGGTAGGCAAGTACGCAATCACGCTCGAACCCGAAGGTCTCACAGATAAGACAGCCGGGCTGGTTAGAATCGGAAAGATAGATATAGATGAAGAAATTGGAAGAATGACTGAGTCAAAAGTGGTTGAATGAATCTCAAGGAGTTTCAGGGTGTTGAAGTAATATACATAGATTCTACTATTTTTATAAGCCACCATAGCACAGATGCTGCTGATAGAAAAGAATGCACAGCTTTTCTTGGTGCTGTCGAAAAAGGGGGCATAAATGCCGCCACTTCTTCTATCACGATCGATGAAACTGTTTATATCCTGCTAAAATTCAAAGCCGCCGAGATATTGAATACAGACCGGCATTATAAAATCTTACGTGCCTTACGCCATGATAAGCACGTATTTGATGAAGCGTGGGAAGTTGCACAAGAGCACATAGATTATGTAGATGCCCTTCGGAGCAAAGAACGTCTACAGATAATCACTCAAACCGCAGACCCTATTGCGGTGGGAGGTCTTGCCAGAAAATATCAACTCCTGCCCAGAGACGCTTCTCATCTTGGTATCATGCGGAATAACCTGATAATCAATATCGCTACCAACGATAGCAACTTCGAGCGAATCGAAGGTATAGCGGTCTGGATGCCGCGATCATGACTCCAAAACCCTTCCTCCTGATCGACGAGAGCGCACACAACCAGGATCTGTACTACGCAACCGGTTTCCTCGCATCCGACCGGTTTTTGTATCTAAAATCGGCAACCGGCGAGATCCTCGTGGTTTCGCAGATGGAACTTGGTCGCGCCCGCAAGGAATCCCGGATACGCGATATCCGCACAACCGATGACTACGACGTAATCGGGAAACTGAAGCAGTACGGCAGGGATCAAGCGTACGGCATGGTCGTATCCGACCTCCTGCACGATTGTGGGATTACCGCAGTCGATGTCCCGTACGACTTCCCGATATTTCTCGCGGACGGACTGCGGAGCCGCGGATTTGAGATCACCCCGATTCCAAGTCCGATCAGACGTTTGCGCTCCGTAAAAACTACAAAAGAGATCGAATTCATCAGAAAAGCGCAGAGGTGTTGCGAAAATGCTATGCAGAGCGCAATCGATCTGATACGGGGGGCAGAGATCGGAGGTGGCGCACTGACCAGTTCCGGAGAGCCTCTGACATCAGAGCGGGTCAGGGCAGCGATTACGCACACCTTGACCGACTGCGGATGCGAATCGCACGAAACAATCGTTGCGTGCGGAAAAGACGCGGCAAATCCGCATGATATCGGATCGGGCGCACTGCGACCGGACGAAAGCATCATAATCGACATCTTCCCGCGCCTATCAAGGGAGCGGTACTTCGCAGACATGACCCGCACGGTTACGCGGGGCAGCCCGGCACAGGAACTTGTTGAGATGTACGATGCGGTTCTCGATGCGCAGTCAGCCGCTCTTGATGTGGTGCGGGCAGGTGTATCCGGCAGCGAGGTTCACGATGTAGTCTGCGACCGGTTCGAGGACGCCGGGTATCGGGACCTCTTTATTCATTCAACCGGACACGGCGTCGGGCTGGATGTTCACGAGGATCCGTCCGTTGGCGTCGGGGGACCGGTGCTAAAAGCCGGGAATGTGATAACAGTAGAACCCGGGCTCTACGATCCCGCGATCGGGGGCGTCCGGCTGGAGGACATGGTGGTTGTGACCGCAACCGGCTGTGAGAATCTCACTACGATTGCGAAGCGATTTGTGGTGTAGGGAGACCGTTTTATCGAATATCCGCACTCCGTCGGTGCGAACATCGCTTGATGTTCAGGTGTGCCTACCTATTATACTTCGCACCGCCACAAATTGAGCTTTTTTGCAAAGTGTCGGTTGGATGTGCAACCAGCGCTCAACGCCGCCCTTTCTCGTCTTCGCGTTAAATCGAGAACGAGAAAGGACGCAAAGGCGCGGAGACGAGAAAGAACAAAAAGCGCAGTTTATGTCGTGTGCTCGAGTATAGATGCAAACCACATAGCACACGCACAAATATCATATCAGCACAATTCATCTTGTGAGACGCCGGACGCACGCGAACTAATATGGTGCCAGCTTCTTGTCGTACGGCACAGTGGTGGCGTGGCAGCCCCGTTTTGCAGATAAGGTTATAAGATGGGCAGGATATATGCATATTGGCATCATGATAATATCCGATTCATCAACATTGATACTCCTAACAAAATGCGGGTTAATTGAGTCGTTTCTGTCCGATTTTTCGCTGATCATTCCCAAAACAGTATATAACGAGGCGATCCGCAAAGGAGTTGAGATGGGTAAGTACGATGCTTATCTGCTTGAAAAGTTGGTGCATGGTGGCAAAATTCAGGTGATGCAGAGCAATAAGGAATCGTTGAAAGAAGTGCAAGATTTTTTCAGCCTTCACTGCGGAGAAAGTGACGCAATATCACTATGCAAGGATATCAAGGCAGAATGCCTGTTGTGTGATGATAAAAAAGCGATCAACGCCTGCAAGGTTCTGGGTCTGAAATTTGCGACGGCTTTGAACATCCTGTCGGCAATGCACGCCACCGGTCGCATATCCGACGAGGAAGCGAACGAATCACTCAATCGTCTTGAAGAGTTTGGCTGGTATAATTTGGAATTGATTAAAAAAATTCGGAGTGAGATAAATGGTTGAGATGGAGATCCCACAGAAGGTAGCTCATTCATTTGAGTTCATCAGGATGTATGAGCCGGTGGATGAGTCGTACATGCTTCAGCAGGTACTGTTATATGGCATCCGCGACTTATCGCAGGAGACGGCAGTGAAACTGTTCTCTGAAGGGAGATTGACGATAGGAGAGGCTGCAAAGATGGCTGATCGGTCAGTCGGCGAGATGATGGAACTTTTTGTAGCAAGAGGTATACGATCAAGAATAACTCTTGACGACCTTAAAGAAGGTCTCTCAAATGCTCTTGAGATGTTCAATCGTTGAGTCGGGCAGGCGAGGGAAATCGCCGCGATGTATGAGGTGATGCGGACGCAAAGAGGAGATTTCCTGATTCTGATAGATTCTGTGGTTTTCAAAAGGTGTCGAAGGACGTGGTTTTTTCAATCTTTGCGACTTTGCGTTCCTCCGATTAACGAGAAAGTCGAGAAAGTCGAGATGGAGGGGGGGGGGGTGGCACCCGCCTTTTTATACACGAATATGGGCTACTGCTATCGACCACAGAATCCATCAGAACCAGGAATTTTGACGCATCGAGTGCCATAATATGGTGGACGGATTGGCGATGTCAGGTAACCCGATGCCCGCGGGCGTTTCCGGCGCATTCCCGGGGGGCGTTAACACCTGCCACTTTCCGCTGCACCCATGCACAAAGCTTTTACACAGTCATGCAGCAATTAACCGGTACCGCATCGCAGAAAGGCAACCCAAACCGACGCAACTTTTGCTTATGACTCCAAAACCCTTCCTCCTGATCGACGAGAGCGCACACAACCAGGATCTGTACTACGCAACCGGTTTCCTCGCATCCGACCGGTTTTTGTATCTAAAATCGGCAACCGGCGAGATCCTCGTGGTTTCGCAGATGGAACTTGGTCGCGCCCGCAAGGAATCCCGGATACGCGATATCCGCACAACCGATGACTACGACGTAATCGGGAAACTGAAGCAGTACGGCAGGGATCAAGCGTACGGCATGGTCGTATCCGACCTCCTGCACGATTGTGGGATTACCGCAGTCGATGTCCCGTACGACTTCCCGATATTTCTCGCGGACGGACTGCGGAGCCGCGGATTTGAGATCACCCCGATTCCAAGTCCGATCAGACGTTTGCGCTCCGTAAAAACTACAAAAGAGATCGAATTCATCAGAAAAGCGCAGAGGTGTTGCGAAAATGCTATGCAGAGCGCAATCGATCTGATACGGGGGGCAGAGATCGGAGGTGGCGCACTGACCAGTTCCGGAGAGCCTCTGACATCAGAGCGGGTCAGGGCAGCGATTACGCACACCTTGACCGACTGCGGATGCGAATCGCACGAAACAATCGTTGCGTGCGGAAAAGACGCGGCAAATCCGCATGATATCGGATCGGGCGCACTGCGACCGGACGAAAGCATCATAATCGACATCTTCCCGCGCCTATCAAGGGAGCGGTACTTCGCAGACATGACCCGCACGGTTACGCGGGGCAGCCCGGCACAGGAACTTGTTGAGATGTACGATGCGGTTCTCGATGCGCAGTCAGCCGCTCTTGATGTGGTGCGGGCAGGTGTATCCGGCAGCGAGGTTCACGATGTAGTCTGCGACCGGTTCGAGGACGCCGGGTATCGGGACCTCTTTATTCATTCAACCGGACACGGCGTCGGGCTGGATGTTCACGAGGATCCGTCCGTTGGCGTCGGGGGACCGGTGCTAAAAGCCGGGAATGTGATAACAGTAGAACCCGGGCTCTACGATCCCGCGATCGGGGGCGTCCGGCTGGAGGACATGGTGGTTGTGACCGCAACCGGCTGTGAGAATCTCACTACGATTGCGAAGCGATTTGTGGTGTAGGGAGACCGTTTTCAACCCTCTCTCGTGGCTCTGCGCACTCTGCGGTAGAATATAAGGGCATGGCGATAACACTCGGAAAAATCGACAGTGCCGGTTTTGATGTCGTACTCCTCTGCAACCGGGGCAGATCACTCAAGCGTCACTTTCCTGGCGATCACCCCGATATCCGACATCGCTCTTATTTCTCGACCAGTTTCCGGATGGTCGCTTCAAGTTCTGTGATCTTATCTTCCAGACGAGAAACATCGTCCTTCGATGCGATCTTTGATTTACCGATGGCGTTCTGCACATCCCCCGAGATCTTTTCATCGAGTTCCTGCACCTGCTTCTTCTTCTCGGCAAGGAGTTCGCGAACGAGGGTTTTTCCTTCCTCTGTGCTCACCTCTCCTTTTTCGACGAGTTCGTCTACGACCTCTCTAACCTTCTCTTCGGTGATTGCTACCGCACCGATTCCAAGAAGCCCCAGTTTTCTGAGTGATTCTATCATGATAATCCTCCTGATAGCACAGGACATTTATCTGACTTATGTCTTTTGGAATATGGACTGGAAAAGTTTTAAAACGGGGGTAACCAAACGAATACCTGGGGAAAATCATGCCCATACACAAAGTCGGAGCCATCTCACGCACATACCGCCACATCGAGCGTTATCGCCAGATCCTTTCCGTTCTCTTCAGATACGGCTTCGGCGATATCCTGGATGCCCTGCATATCGGGCGTTATATTGAGATCGCGCTCCCAAAAAGGGTCAGAAGAGAGCAGGAGCGAATCGAGGAGCTTACCCTGCCGGAACGAGTGCGGATGGCGATGGAAGAACTCGGTCCCACATTCATCAAGATGGGGCAGATATTGTCCACACGTCCTGACCTGATCCCGATGGAGTTTATCACCCAGTTTGAGAAGCTTCAGGATGATGTTCCGCCGTTTCCATTCGAGGATATCAAGACGACGGTCGAATCTGAACTAAAAGCCCCGATTGCCACGATATTTCGGGATTTTGACGAGACTCCGGTCGCAGCAGCCTCTCTTGGACAGGTGCATCGCGCAACACTCGCAACCGGAGAGGATGTGGCTGTCAAGGTGCAGCGTCCTGACATTAAAAAGACGATCGGGGTCGATCTGGAGATTATGCTTCATCTGGCAACGCTTCTGGAGCAGAATGTGGATGCGTGTCAGATATACCATCCCAAGAGGATTGTTACTGAATTTGCAGAAACGATTACGAAGGAGATCGATTACAAGAACGAGGCGTTCTATATCGAGCGATTTGCAAGGCAGTTTTCGGGCGATCCAACGGTTTACGTGCCAAAAGTCTTCTCTGATGTGACAACAGCGCGGGTTCTCACGATGGAGTACATCGATGGTGTCAAAGCATCTGACATCGATCGGCTGGAAGCGGAGGGTTTTGACAGGGGTGTGATAGCAGCACGCGGCGCAGACCTGATCTTTGAGCAGATCCTTGTGTATGGCTTCTTCCATGCTGATCCACACCCTGGAAACATCGTGATCCTGCCCGGCAACGTGGTCTGCTATCTGGATTTCGGGATGATGGGGAGAATCGACAGGCAGATGAGAGAAGATATCGTTGATCTCGTCGTTGCAGTCGTGCGCCAGAACGAGGCGAAAGCAACCGATGTGCTGCTGCGGCTCACAACGCAGGATGTGCTTGTAAATCGCCGAAAGATGGAACTGGACGTCTCTGACCTGACGATGCAGTATCTTGGAAAGTCATTGAAAGAGATCGATGCAGGGCAGCTCTTGCGCCAGTTTATGGATCTGATCTCGCATCACCGTCTGCAGATTCCGCCTGATCTCTTCATGATGATAAAGGCGATCACAACGGTCGAGGGGCTTGGAACGGTGCTTGACCCGGATTTTGATTTTGCTGGTGCAGCAACCCCGTTCATCAAAAACATCCGGATGGAGCGGATGCATCCAAAACGCGTTGCCGGTGATATGCTGAACTCTGGTGCCGAGGTCATCCATCTCGTAAAAGAGATTCCAGGGGCTTTTCGTGACATCCTGAAGCAGGCGAAGAGCGGGGGGACCACGATCAAGTTCGAGCACCGGGGAATTGAGCCGATGCAGAAGACTCTTGATCAGGTCAGCAACCGCATCAGTTTCGCGATCGTGCTTTCATCGCTTGTCATGGGCTCATCGTTGATCGTGCTCGCAGGAGTCCCACCATTATGGCACGACATCCCGGTAATCGGAATCATCGGGTTTCTCGGTGCAGGAATGATGGGGTTCTGGCTTCTCTACTCGATTATCAGGCACGGGCGGATGTAGACTCTGTTTTGCAGCACAACCTCATGTAACCTCCCGCACGAGAAGCGTTCGCAGCAACGATTGCGGGGATGATCTCAAGCCGCCCAATCCATATATTAAAAATCCAACCTTATTTTGACGCCATAGGTTTGAACACTTTCACGCGAGAGGATAGAGAACCATATATCAACTCCGCGCAAGAATCATACCTCATGCTCGAAATCGACGGCTCGCTCGGCGAGGGCGGCGGGCAGATCCTGCGCACATCGGTTGCAATGTCTGCGATAACGGGAACGCCTGCAAAGATTACAAATATCCGCGGCAACCGCCCGAAACCCGGACTCTCGGCTCAGCATCTGACTGCAATAACAGCGGCGGCATCGCTCACCGGCGCAGAAGTTGAGGGTCTTGCGCTGCGATCAACAGGGATCGTATTTTCCCCGGGAGAGATCAAAGGCGGAAAATATCGCATGGATATCGGCACAGCAGGGAGCATTTCGCTTCTGCTCCAGTGTCTGATCCCGATTGCGCTCCACGCCCCGGAGACTGTGGTCTTCGACATCACCGGCGGAACCGATGTTAAGTGGAGCCCGCCGATTGACTACCTGCGACAGGTCACGCTGCCCGCGCTTGCTCTGTTGGGCTGTTCTGTTACGATCACGGTTCTGCGGCGCGGCTACTATCCGCGTGGCGGCGGACGCGTCCGCGTCGTTGTTGAGCCCTCCCGGATTTCGGGGGTTGATTTCGAGAGGCGGGGGGTTGGACCGGTCGAGGGCGCTGATGCGGATCTGGATGCGGATGCGGGCGTGAACGTGGTTTACGGACGATCTTATGCGTCAGGGCTTCCCGAGCATGTCGCAAAGAGGCAGCGCAGCGCTGCGGTCGCCAGACTGCGAGATCATGGGTACGCTGCCGATGTTGCGGTTGCGACCGATCCGTCCGCATCGGCTGGCGGCAGCGGTAGCGGGGGTGGCAAGGGCAGCAGGGGCGGCACGTACAGCACAGGCAGCGGGATTGTGCTCTGGCGCGGTCTTGTGGCTGGGTCAGCGCTAGGGGAGCGTGGGAAGCGTGCTGAGGTTGTCGGAGCCGACGCCGCTGACGCGATCATCCGTGAACTGGACTCCGGGGCGTCGGTGGACGTTTATCTGGCGGATCAACTGATCCCGTACATGGCTCTGGCAGGGTCAGGCTCGTTCACAACAAGGGAGTTGTCACTGCACGCGAAGACGAACATTATGGTGTGCGAACAGTTCGCAGATGTGCGGTTTGCGGTGGAGCCGCCGGATCACGTCATTCGGGTCAGGTCGATGCCGGGGCGGGTGGGCGGATGAATTGACGATCTCACTGATTGGAAACTACTGTATCAGCAACTTAATTTTTAGACAATTTTATACTCCAGTCCCAGCCGTGCCACACTCGAACTGCAAGTCTGGGCATCCGCGGTAATGCCATGTTCGGTCATAACATCTAACACCCAATACATCTAACACAGTATCTCCGAAAGAAATTGCCCCCTATCTATTAGGGCTACTTAGTAGGTGGCACAATTGGATATTTGACGTTTTGGAGATCGGGCAAACGCGATCCATACTGACGGTTGTGGTACCCCAAGAAGTTAGTAGCATCGCCCCCCTGTTCAGCATACTCCTCTTCGCCGCGGCTCTCGGGTGTGCGCTCTCACCCGCGGTCACCCAAGCATCGTCTCCACAGCCGCAACAAGCGACTCCGGAATCGCCCATGTCGTCAGTTGATCGAGCCCCACCGTCGAATCAAGCGTTAGCGGCGTGATCGACACGTACCCACGCACAAGCGCATGTACATCTGTTCCAGCCTCGTCATCCTGCACGAGATCGCCGTCGATCCAGTAGTACGGGCGGCCTCGCGGATCGTGCCTCTCTGAAACCGCTGTCTTGAAGATCTTCCGCGACAGTCTGGTGATCTCAACTCTGGTATCAGGAGTCGCGTTTCGCGGGATGTTGACGTTCAAAACGTCCACGCCGTCCGGAAAACCGCGTTTGAGCGCGTGTTTCGAGATTCTCCTGACGAGATCGATTCCGAGATCGAAATCATACTCGTAATGCCTGTGATCATCAAACTTGTCGCCCTGATCTGTTACCTGAATCGAGGCTGCAATCGTCGGGATGCCGTAACTCGCGGATTCGAGTGCGGCGCCGATCGTGCCAGATGTCGTCACAGTGTCGGTGCTGATGTTCTCGCCGATGTTGAACCCGCTGACGCAGAGGTCAGGGAGTCTGTCCAGAATGACGAAGATTGCGAGAATCACTGAATCAGCAGGCGTCCCTGCGACCGCATAAGCGTCAAACGTTTCCAGTTTGATCTCGGAGAGTCTGAGAGGCTCAAAGACCGATACAGACCTCCCGACGCCTGATTTCTGCATCGACGGCGCTGCGACGGTGACGTTCCCGAGACCATCCACACTCTGGCGAATCGCCCTGATTCCTGACGAGTAGACGCCGTCGTCGTTCGTCACAAGTATGGTCGGCATAGATGGATGTGGATCGCGATTCATGAGGATTACCGATCTCTGGTTTTTGTGGTCATCCGAGTTAAGGGTTCTGGGATGAGGCGGGGGTAGGACGAGACAGCTACTTTTTAGCCAAGTACATGACAACAAGATAATGCAATAGCCTGAAACAATGCATAGCGATGGAGAATGCCGGAAAAGAGAACATGAATGATGAAAATACATTGAAACGGATCGTGGATAGAATTAGGGCTAAATTAGGCGAAGACGGGTATCCATCGTATTATTTGGATCGATGACTCGCGGAGACTTTACTGAGAGTTCTGACATTGATGTGCTGGTCATAGCAAGAAATCTTCCGGATGACTGGCGGGACCGGGATAAAATTATTTTAGAACTTGCTGAAATCGGATCTGCTCATAGAAGACCGGTTCACATCACATTGACCGATGAATATGAGATGAACGCATCTGTAGAGCAGGGAGCGCCTCTGGTATTTGGGCTGCATGATGCGAATAGGGTTATATTCGGCAGGGGGTATAGGAAGGCGGATCGAATATTTGACACCATAAACAAGCTTTTGGAAGATAAATATGGCGTTGTGTTTGAATTGGTGGATTTTTAACCCACCAATCCAAACCACCCCTACAATCTCATCGGTACCCGATGTACGCGCCCGGCTCCTTAACAGGTATTCCGCCTTTGAACTGCTCCTGCACGCGCTGGTAATGATCTGTCAGGTCGGAAGTTATCGTTGGCCTCATCTTCTGCAGAGCCTCCTCAAAATGCTGCATCCTCACCTGGGCGATGTCCGCGTAGACCATCAGCCGATCTTTCTCGTATATGCTCAGTTTGCCGTTCTTCTTCTTGACCTTCAGGTCGTGGGTTCTGCCGTCACTGGTTGTTAGCGTCGCCTTCTCAGCATCCTCGTCGATCACAATCTCAGCTGTCTGTTTCCCTCTGGTGATGTGGACGGTTCTGTTGTCCTCGGATTTGCGGATCATAGCGCCCTCCGCCCAATCGAGATCGAGATCGTTCACAAGATACTCCAAAAATCTCTCGCTATCGGTTCCAGGGACGTTGTCCATGCTGAACACATACCTGTCCTCCTTTTTGACCTTCATGTCGTGGGTTCTGCCGTCTTCGGTCTTCAGCGCGACTTTTTCCCCAGAATCATTGATCACAATCTCAGCTGAGTGGTTCTCCCCTGATATGTGGATGGTTCTGCCGTCATCGGATTTCCGGATCGTTGCGTCCTCTGCCCAGATGAGGTCAAGATCGTCGCAGAGGTGCCAGAGGAGCCGCATTCCATCTTTTTTGGTGATGGTGTCCCAGCTGAACAGGTACCGCCCATCCCGCATCGCAAGCATAGCTGCTTCCTTGCAGAGTGCTTCGAGATCGGACCCCACATAACCCTCTGTCAGGTCAGCGAGTTCGCTCAGATCCACATCCGAGATTGAGTACACATCAAGTCTGCCGTCAGCGTCCGCATCTTCAACCTTCAGGTCATAAGTCCTGCCGTCACTGATTGAAAGTGTCGCCCTAAAATTCTCATAATCGATCAGTATTTCAGCTGAGTTCGAGCTTCCATCGCAACCACCCTCACCATCCTCAAAGATGCGGATGGTTCTGCCGTCATCGGATTTCTGGATCGTGGCGTCCTTTGCCCAGCTGATGCCTGAATCGTCCCAGAGGTGCCACAGGAGCCGACTGCTATCGGTTCCAGGGACGTTGTCCGGGCTGAACAGGCGCAGGGACGGCATGTGTCTGGTGTGGATCTGCAGGATTCTCTCTCTTCCGGATTTGTCGATCTTCCAGACCTGCACGAGCCGATCAAACCGTCCTGACCTGATCAGCGCAGGATCAACGATCTCGAGGCGGTTTGTGGCAGCGACCACGACCACGTTCCTAAGCGACTGGAGACCGTCCAGTTCGGTTAACAGTTGATTGAGCACGCGGTCGGTGACAATCGATTCGCTCATCCCGCGAGCTGGTGCGAGCGCGTCCAGTTCGTCGAAGAATATGATCGCGGGCGAGACCTGTTTCGCCTTTTTGAAGACCTCCCGGATCGCCTTTTCAGACTCGCCGACCCATTTCGAGAGTAGTTGGGGACCGCTCACGCTGATGAAATTGGCGTTCGATTCGTTCGCAGCAGCCTTGACGAGCAGGGTCTTCCCTGTGCCCGGGGGCCCATGCAGAAGAATTCCTTTCGGCGGAGTTATGCCCATCTTTTCAAACTTTTGCGGATTCTTGAGTGGCCATTCGATCACTTCCTGAAGTTCCTGCCGAATATCGTCCAGCCCGCCGACATCGTCCCACGTAATATGCGGAATCTCGACCAAAACCTCACGCATCGACGACGGCTCAATCTCACGCAACGCATCCTCGAAATCCACCCCCATGACCGTTATCTTATCCAGCACCTTCTGCGGGATCTCGTCGTCGAGGTTGATCTCGGGAAGGTATCTGCGCAGCGCTTTCATGGCTGACTCTCTCGTAAGGGCTGATAGGTCCGCCCCAACAAAACCATGCGTGGTCTCCGCAAGCTCATACAGATTCACATCCTCACAGAGAGGCATCCCGCGCACATGAATCTGCAGAATCTCGATTCGGTCATCCAGATCAGGGACTCCGATCTCAACCTCCCTGTCGAATCTGCCAGGACGGCGGAGCGCGGGATCGATCGCATTCACACGGTTCGTTGCCGCAATCACAACAACATGCCCCCGATCTTCGAGACCGTCCATCAGCGATAATAGCTGAGCGACCACCCTCCGTTCCACCTCCCCGTAAACGTCCTCCCGCTTCGGAGCGATGGAGTCGATCTCATCGATGAAAATAATCGAAGGCGACTTCTCTTCAGCCTCCTCAAAGATATCTCGTAGTCTCTGTTCGCTTTCGCCGTAGTACTTGCCCATAATCTCAGGTCCTGCGATGTGCAGGAAATGCGCGCCGGATTCGTTTGCCACAGCCTTCGCGATCAATGTTTTTCCGGTTCCGGGTGGACCGTGCATCAGAATCCCCCTCGGAGGTTCAACGCCCAGTTTGTGGAAGACCTCGGGATGTTTCATGGGAAGCTCGATCATCTCACGCACCCGATCGACCTCGCCGTGCAACCCGCCGATGTCCTCGTATGTGATGCCGGTTCCTTTCGCGGAATCAAAACCGAGTACCGGTTTTTCGAGCAGAACGACGCTTGTTCGCTTGTCCATCAAAACCATACCCTCGGGCACGGTCTCGGTCACGACCAGCGGCAACATCGGACCCCCGAACGGCGTCGGCGTCGTCAGGATAGGGACAACATCGCCGACCAGTATCGGGCGTTTGATCGTCTGGTGCTTCACGATGATCTCCGCATCTACGCCAAACTGGACTTCTGACCCCTGCAGCGGGGCAAGGACGATCTTTTCAGCCTCTTTTACATTCGCACGCTTGATCTTCACCCGTTCCCCGATCCCGATGCTTGCGTTCTGTCGCACGTAGCTATCGATCCGTATCGTCTCCTGCCTCCAGTCCTGTCGATCAGCACGCCAGACCTTTGCACCGGTCACCCTTCTGCCCTCGATCTCGACGATGTCGCCGGGTGATAACTGCAGCGCCTGAAGGATGTACGGGTCGAGACGTGCCATGCCCCTCCCCGCATCCTTCGGATACGCCTTTGCAACCGTTAATTGAATTTCATTCATGGTCGTCGCCTGTTTTGGTCTCCGTAGTTATATGCTACCTTCGCCCTTATATCCTTATTCAATCCGTGCGAACTCGCAATAAAGGTGATCCTGCCATTATCAGGACTTGCCACATGATGAAAGCGAATGCTAATTGGCAAATCAGGTCGTCTGAAAAATCAAAAGAGGCGAATTTGATGTTATCTCGTTCGCCTGATCACGTAAGCTAGCACGCCTGCAAATGCCAGTAGCAAAGCCGTGTATCCTGGGATACTCTTCTTCTCTGGCTCCTCAAAACCATCCTGCTGCGGCGTCGTCATGGCATCAGCCCCGGTCGTCTTCACCGCTTCTGCGGCAGTTTCGACCGTTTCAGCCGTTTCAGGAGCGGTCGGCACACTGACACTGGTCTCCGGGTGACATACCGAGCACTGCAGTCCTTT
>JAGGRW010000052.1 GCA_021159385.1 Methanosarcinales archaeon | reverse complement strand
CTTTACTTTTTCCTTGAATGCCCGGTCTTTGACGTTGCCCAATCCCTCGAAGGGAACATGTTGCAGGTAATGGATTCTCATCACAGTTTCCTCCTTTCAATACTCAATGGTGGACAGAACTTCTTAAGGGGTTTCGCTATTAGTCCGTGAGTGGGGTATTTGTGGTTCTGGTGTATTATGGTGTGGCGTGTGCCCGTGTTTCCGGGGTTTTACACCGTCGCATCACAAGAGCAAGTGAACCGGGGTGAATGATGATTCGGCTCGAAGACGAAAGCAGCGCAGGATATGAAATATATAAACTAATCTGCCGATTTCTTTTTCTTCTCTTCTATCCTTTTAATTTTCTCTGGAGTTTCAAGGTAATTATCGCTGGAAACAACGCTCGTTCCCAATTTGCTTCAGAAGATCGGCTTCGCTGGCGTAGGTGATAGCAGCCTGTGCCGGGGTGATGAGTGTAGGAATAAGGTGCGCCTTGATCGCGTCGGTGTGGATGCGGTAGTTAAGCTTGGAAAGAGTGCGGTTAAGGTTCCACTCGAGGGAGAGGCGGCGGTTTTCGTCGTCCTTGAGACGCTGGAATTCCTTGATTAAGTAGAGCTTGAATTCGACGGAAATCCACGACGCGAATTCGAAGGCTATGTCCTTGTGGGCGTAGGTTCCACCATAACGTCCGGCTTTGGAAATAATGCCGATGGCTCCAGTTTTCTCGATCCACTGTTTTGGGGTCAGGGTGAAACTGTTCAGACCTGCCTGCATTCTAATCCCGTCGAATTCGACGGGTTTAAAATCGGGGTTGTTGAGCTGTTCCCAAATACCCAGAAATTCTACGGTGTTACGGTTTCTGAGCCAATTTCGCACAAGATCGTCCGTGCGCTCGGCGTTCTTATAGCGAGCGATATCGGTTATGCAAATGTAGTCATCCTCCTTCTGGGAAAGCACGGTGATGGCGGCGCCCTTGACTTCGATGGTGTTTTTTTTGTTTTTGTTCATTGTGTCTGCACCCCAAAATACCCCAACCCCTTCAAAAACCCATCCATCTCCTTCAGGGTCTTCCGCTCACTTTCCAGTTCGCTGCTGGAGACTGCGTATTTGTCCCAGAGATTTTCCACCACCTGAACCAGTCCGCGCTTTTCAGAATTGAGGTAGCGGTTCAGCTCCTGATGGGCAATGTCATAAAGCTTTTTCAGGATCAGCCTACGGCTCTCTTCCTCGGAGAGCTGATCGCCGATGGCGGCAAGAATGCCGTCTGTTCTTGCAAGGCGTGCTTCGAGGACGGCTTTGTCTTTGTAGAGGGCGGTGATCTTCTTCTTGTCGGATTTGTTGCCGGGATCGAGGTTGGCGAGTTGGGCGTCCACCTGCCGGATCAGTTTCTGGCTCTCGGCTTTGAAATCATCACCGCCGAGCCGCTTGAGCTGCAACTTGAGTTCCAGTTCATCGGTTTTGGTTTTCAGCGTAGCCTTGCTGTCTTTGATACGTTTTTCGATGGTCTTGATCGCCCTGTCCTGTACTTGCAGGTTTGCAAGCTCCGTGCGGGCAGAATCTCCAGTGCTACCTTTGAGGTCGTCGATCAGTGCCTTGAGGGCTTTTTTAAGTACAGCAGCAGAGACTTTTTCGCCCTCATCCGCCTCATAAGCTGCCACTTCCTGCGCAGTTTCCACAGCATCAGCAAGCTCACTCTGTGCCTCACTGATCTGCCCTTCCAGCGTTTCAATCTCGTCAGCTTCGGACTGGAAGAACTCAGCTATCAGGTAGTCATCGGGAATCAGGCTGTGGTGCCAGCCGGTGGAGATGATGGTCTTGAGATCATAACGGATTTGCTGCCACCAGTTCACGAACACGCCTGCACTCTTGAACTCATCGAGCACACCCAGGGGGATGAGCTTGTCCTTCAGTGTGGTCAGCAGTTCATGCCGCACCTCGGGCATCTTCTTGCCGTCACGAAACAGCACGCCATGCGGCATGATCGTAGCCATTTTACCGTCGGGTTTGAGGCTTGCGATCATGTGCTGCACAAACATGAGGTCTGCCTTCTTACTGGTCTTGGTCTCTGGGCAGAACTCCCTGAAGCGGCTCTCGAACTTCATATTTGCCCTGCTGTAATTCTGGGAGAACGGCGGATTGGCAAGCACCCGGTCAAACTTCCGATATGTGCCATCTTCCAGGATCATCGGGTTCTCCAGCGTGTCGTCGTTTTCGATCTGAAAACTGGTGATATTGTGGAAATCAGGTTCATGTTACAGATAGCCCATGTGGTACCATTGGAATCCTGTCCGGCGAGGAAGAGGTCATTTGGATCCTGTCCCTGTTCCTCGACGTATTGGTGGGTCTGAATCAGAAAACCGCCGCTGCCCATGGTAGGGTCATACACTTCCATGCCACTCTCGGGTTTTGTGATCTGAACCAGCAAGCGCACGACCTCGCCGGGAGTGTAGAATTCACCGCCCTTTTTGCCAGCGCTGTCAGCAAAGAACTTGATCAGATATTCATAAGCCGCGCCCAAGAGATCAGGAAACTCAAAGTTGTCGTTGACCAGTACAAAGCGCGGGTCGTTAAAATGGTCAAGCAGGTCTTTCCATTTCTGATCGGAAATCTTTGACTTGCCCTTGATCGCATTGAAATCAATATTATTCTTGAGCACCCCGGAGAGAGCGTCGTTGTCGTCTTCAATGGCAGCTATCGCCTTGTTCAGCATATTGCCGATGTCATGCTTGAGGTGCTTGAGTGGCGGCACCTCCTGCCCGTTTTCATTGATCCACGACTCATGCCAGCGAGCACGCTGGGGCACGAAGAAAGTATCGCCATAAGAGGTTTTATCCTCCAGCAGTTCTTCAACCGTTTCACGATCCAGATGAGCGTAGTTTTTTCTAATCTCTTCTCGTTTGAGATCAAACTCATCTGACATGCGCTTGATAAACAACATGCCGAAGATATATTCCTTGAACTCCGAAGCGTCCATTTTACCACGGAGGATATCGGCGGATTTAAACAGAAAGCCTTCCAGTTGTGAAAGAGTGATCTTCTCTTGTTTCATATTTACCTGCGCACCTTCGTCCTATCAGGGTATTGCGTTTAACAAGTATTAATGCCTTTTTGATGAGAATGACCTCGCGACAGCGGGATAACCGATGACACGACGATCTGGTCGCTCAACGCAGGCGCGATCAAGCCGGACGGCGGTGAGATTCTCTTTCGGGATAGGCGAGTTGCGGATATCGAACGCAAAGAGTTTTCAAAGACGGTTGGATCGTTTGCCATCCACCAATGGACTCGATCAGCCACAGGTTCACGGTATTTGAGACGATTGCGTCCACAACCAACCTCCCGCACAACCGCAACAGTCGCAGAATCCGACCAGACGACAATCACGTCCTCTCTCGGCACAACAGGCATCGATTACACGGTGCACCCCTACATCTCGCGGTGCATCGAATCGCTCAGTGTCCCCGCGGTCCCAATTAAGATCGATTCCGAAATTCCGGTCGGCTCAGGACTCGGATCGTCGGCTGCTGCGGTGATCGCAATGCTTGGCGCGCTCAATGCCGAGGTCGTTTTGTGACAGCCCCTCACAACCCGATAGCCGTCTCCAGCGCGGCAATGTCCAGATGCGCTTCCAGCAGCTCCTCGATTCTCACAATCTTCTCTTTCCCGAGTATCCTGGACCTTCCCATAATCGTCTCCATCTCCTCAACAGTTGTCATCGTGTCTCCGGAAACGACCATGATCGGGACGCCACGCTCTCCCGCGACCCCGAAGATCGCCGAACTCGGGTACGTGTTCCCGGTCAGTATGATGCACTTCACGCCGGCTTCAAGCGCTGCCAGCTGGATATCCGCCCTGCCGCCGCCAGTTATCAGCGCAAAGTTCTTCTCTCTTCTAAAGTACCTGAGCGCTGTGTTCGCTTCCATTGCGCCTACGAAGAAGTGATCCACGAGAACATTGCGCCGGTCGCCCCTGACCAGTATCTCGCTTCCGAGGGCGTCAGCGATCTCTCCGATCGATACTGACTTTAACACAGGGTCTTTCGGTATGATCCCAAAAACAGTTATCCCGCGATCCTTTAAAAATGGAACAACGAGATCAGACGCCCCCTTCTGATCGATCACGCCATTCAGTACGACGCCGATGAGTAGTTCCGGGTCTCCGATCATCTTCTGGTCGTTCAAGATGTTGTCGATCTCCTGTACATCCTGGTACCGGCTGACGAGAAGAATCCGGGCGTGCATCTTCTTTGCCATCTCGATGTCTGACATGTCGTACATGACCCCGCCAGCGAGGTCCTCGTTGCCCTCGATCATCATCACGTCCCGCCCATCCGACAGCTTTTCGTACGCGTCCAGAATCTCGCGCTCAACGTCCGCGCCCATGTCATCGCCATCGGTCAACGCACGGTAATAGAAGTCGTGCGTGAGCATCACAGGCGTTACGAGCTGGGGCGGGTCGTCAAGTCCGAGAGCGGTCGTTATCATCTTCGCGTCGCCGTCAACAAGCACACCATTCACCTCCCGGAACTGGTTTCCGAACGGCTTCATGTACCCAACATCGAGTCCCTTCTTCTTGAGGATCGTCCCGAGACCTATGCATATCGCGCTTTTTCCTGAATATCCCTCGCATGATCCGATCAATATGGATTTCATATCTGTTCCTCCAGTGTGAGTCGTATATCAACCGCTGCACATCCTTTTTTGAAGACGAGCAGTGGATTAATGTCTATTTCTGTTATCTCCGGAAAATCGGTACAGAGTTTTGAGAATCGCAGCAAACTGTCCTTTATCGCACCGATGTCTGATGGTTCTGCGCCCCTGATCCCGAGCAGCATCGGATATGCTTTGATCTCACGTATCATCTCCTCCGCGTCCTTCTCTGTGATCGGTGCGATCCTGAACGTCACGTCTTTTAAAACCTCAACAGATACGCCGCCAAGCCCGAACATTATGACCGGTCCGAACTGCGGGTCCCTGTTCATGCCGAGAATAACCTCCCTTCCGCCACCAAGCATCTTCTGGATCAGTACGCCACCGACCCGCGCCTCCGGCATGTATCGGCCGATCCTGTGCATCATGTCATCGTAGACGACGCCCGCCTCTTCCGCGTTCCTGATCCCTGTCCGCACCCCGCCGACATCGGTTTTGTGCGATATCTCAGACGAGATCACCTTCATGACCAGAGGATAACCGATGCGATCAGATGAGTCGATCACCGCATCCCTTGTAGCAGCTATCTCCGAATTCGCGACAGCGATTCCGTATTTCTCGAGTATCGACAAGCATTCGACCCCTAAACGTCCGTCCCCCCGTCCCCTCACCCTATCGAGGAGTTTTCGCACGGATTCACAATCGACATCGAGATCGGGCGGATCGATCTCCCTTTCTGCAGCAATCTCCGCGTACGCAATCATCGCATGTATCGCTCCTGCCGCACGCTCAGGAAACTCGTAGTTCGGAATCCTGTTTTCTGAGAGCACTCTCCTGCCACCCTCAACCATCCCGCCACCCATCAGCCCCGCGAGAATCGGTTTTTCTGACCGTTTGCTCGCATCAGCGATGATTTCTGCGGTTCTCTCCATGTCAGTCATCGCCTGTGGGGATGCGAGAACGATTATGCCCGCGACGTTATTGTCACCCATCACCGCATCGAGTGCGATTCCATACCGATCGGGGGTCGCATCACCGAGGACATCAACAGGATTGTAGATTCCTGCTGCGGGAGGAAGACTCGATCTGAGTTTTTGAATCGTCTCATCCCCCAACGTTGCAATCGGAACGCCGAGCGACTCGCACGCATCGGCAGCAAGAACTCCCGGACCGCCCGCGTTTGTGATGATTGCAATAGCGTTCCCTGACGGGACATTCTGATACGAGAACGCAAGCGCATAGTCGAAGACCTCCTCAACGGACGCAGCCCTGATGACGCCGCTCTGGTGAAACGCGGCGTCGTACGCTGCGTCTGACCCTGCGAGCGTTCCCGTGTGCGACGAGACGGCCCTTGCGCCTGCGCGTGTTCTTCCCGACTTGATCACGATTATGGGCTTCTTGCGTGTGGCGCGTCGTGCGACGTCCATGAACCGTCTACCTTCTTTTATCCCTTCGAGGTACAACAGAATCACGTTCGTATTTTCGTCAGCCAGAAATGCGTTTATGATGTCGTTCTCGCTGATGTCAGCCTTATTTCCAAGACTGACAAACGTTGAGAACCCGATTCCCCTGAGATTCGCCCAGTCTAAAATAGCGGTGCAGAGCGCGCCACTCTGCGATGCAAGCCCAATGTTCCCTTGAATTGCGCCGCTCGCAGAAAACGAGGCATTGAGATCAGAATAGGTTGATATGAATCCGAGACTGTTTGGTCCGAGCATGTGCATCCCGTACTTCCGCACAATCTCGACGCACCGCGTCTCAAGATTAGCAGCTCCAGCCTCCTTAAAACCAGCAGATATGACGACCACATTCGAGACACCTTTTGCCCCGCACTCCTCTAAAACATCCGGAACTGCTGCGGCTGGAACGACGACGACGGCAAGATCGACAGGCGGCGCGCTTCTAATGTCGGGGTAGCATTTGAGACCATCGATCTCATCTGCGCCCGGATTTATCGGGTAGATCTCGCCACCGAACCCCTGCCTGATGTTTTCAAGTACGATTCTCCCCACTTTCCCACTGGCCCGGGACGCTCCGACGATTGCAACCGAATCCGGGCTGAAAAACCCCTCAAGTGTCATCTAACCATCCGATTATCCAATTATTGACCATTCAATCATTAACCACCCGATCATCCAATCATCCGATGTATCGTAGATCGTCCTCGGTTCTGTTCATCGACGTGTACATCTGCTGCATCTCCTGCAGCTTCGCAATGACCTTCTCCATCTCTGCTGCGTGCTCCTCGAGTGCCTGCACGTCAACATCGATCCCGAGCAACTGGCTGAGCACTCCGAGAACCGCCTGCGCGCTCTTCGGGTCAACGAGATAGCCAGATGTAGTCCCCATCAGACATGCCGCGTCGATCCCCCGTTCTAGGCTCATCGGTAGAAGAATCCCGGAACTTCCGAAAATCCCGGTCCACGGCTCGTGCTCCTGAAATTCAACGCCGTGCAGGGTCAACTCCGCAACCATCTTCGGGTTGTTGACGGTGCCGATGACAGTTCCGGTCTCCTCCAGTTCACCGGTCGGGCAGCCGCCGAGCGTATAGATCCTGGATACGCCGAACTGTTCCGCGATATCCAGAAACGCATTGCAGAGAAGGAAGTGCCCCTCGCTTGTGGTACTCTGGTGATCCCCCACTAAAATGAGTAGATCACTCCCGTCGTCTGCGTGGTGGGCGTATATCTCGTTTCGAACCATTCGTACCGTGCAATCTTCGTTTACCACCACCTGCGGCGGAAAGTGGGTGGAATAGATGTCGATGATCCTCGTTGCACAGAGTGTATCGATCAGATGCTCGGCAACCAGTTTGCCAACATGCCCGACTCCCGGAAGCCCCTCCAGCAGGACCGGCGAATCCAGTTCAAGCTCCCTTAATGTCTGAATGGTGACATCGCTTGCAAAGGTCGACGTCTGATCGCCCACAATCCTTGTTATGGTATGGTTTGACATTCTGCTCAATCCGATTCGATTCTTGGTGCAAGAACGTACTTGACCTTGCAATCGCCGTTCGAAAGCTCGAACTGGATGACCACAGGAAGATCCCGCCCCAGATGGATATCAATCTCGCCCGCGCCACCAACGCCCTTGCTGATGTCACCGAGATAATCCAGTGAATAGAGCGACCTGACATCTGCAGGGGTTATTGCGATCAGATCCGAGCTTGTGAGGTCGAGCCTGACCTGATCCGAGTCTCCTGTTGCTTCCATGAAGAATACACCATCGTGCACGCCAAAACTCGTATGATCGCTCACCATCTCGGCTGCTTTGATCATGCGCTTGAAGACGCTTCCCGAGACTGTGATCCCTGCTGGCAGATCGAGCGCGGGCACCATCGGTGCATTCCGCAGCGTCGATGGGTCCAGAAGGGATAACGTGTATGAAAACCCACCCATACTGATGTCGAGTTTGTGCGTATCCGGATCAAGCGCAAGTTCGATCTCGTCGTTTTTGTCCGCCATGCCGATGATCTCGGTGAATCTGCCAAGATCGACACCGATCTCGCCATCGGTCCCCTCAAATAGTACGAATGCGTCCTTTGAGATGTCGAGTGAGACCATCGCCGCATTCGCAGGATCGACTGCACGAGCGGAAAATCCCTCTGACGCGATCTCAAACCGCGCCTCGTCAACGACCGCTGACATCGCTTTTATCGCATCATGCAGCGTCCCTGCATTGATTATTGCCTTGAACATATCTTTTTCCTCCGACAATATACGGATCGGATTACATATATTATTAATCCTTGCCGGCTATTATAAATGCTTGACAAGAAAAGTATTAAGTGTACCGCCAAATACTTTATCTACATCCTTTGCCTAAAAGAGGAAGACAATGGCAGACATCGAAGAAACACCGGAAATACAACATCTTGTACGTATCGCAAATGCCGATCTGGACGGGCATAAGTCCGTGCAGTACGCGCTCACCGGGCTTAAGGGCATCGGCATACGGACAGCGAGGATTCTCGCAGATGATGCTAAAATAGACCCGACAGAGACGATCGGATCGCTCAATAATGCGAAACTCGAGAAACTCAGGAAATCAATCGAGGATTTTGAAAATGTGGTCCCCTGGTGGATGCTGAACCGGAGGCGGGATCCCCTGACCGGTGACGACAAGCACCTGACCGGGGTAGACCTCATGCTGGCTGTGACCGATGATATCAACATCATGAAGAAGACGCATAGCTACAAAGGTATCCGGCACGATCACGGTCTCAGGGTTCGCGGGCAGCGGACACGATCCACAGGAAGAACCGGTGCAACAGTCGGAGTCAGCAGAAAACGCGTTGTGAAATGAGTTGGGGATCAGGCATTAGGTCAGGTAAAATCAGGCAAAGTTAGGAAAGCAAGTACAGTATAACAGCAGGTGATTTTTATGGGACATCCACGCAAATATCATAAATCGTACAGCACGCCGAGACACCCGTGGCAGTCGGAGAAACTTGCATCAGAGGCTGAACTGGTCAAGACATACGGGCTGCGAAACAAAAGAGAAGTCTGGACTGTTGAAAATACTCTTCGCAAATATCGGCGCACGGCGCGCAGATTGCTCGCCGAATCCGCAGCGAAAGGGACGCTTTCGGGGCACACGAAGGCAGAGAGGGATCAGCTCATCTTACGGTTGCAGCGCATTGGAATCCTGAAGAGCGATACCGATCTGGACGACATCCTGAGTCTTGAGATCGGTGACCTCCTTGAACGGCGGCTCCAGACACAGGTGTACAGGCAGGGACTTGCGCATAGTATGCGGCAGGCGCGGCAGTTCATCACGCATGGACACACTGCGATTGCCGGTCGCAAGGTGACTGTGCCGAGTTACAATGTCTCAAAGGAGGATGAGATGCTGATCGATTATTATGGGAATTCCCCGATTGCAAAGGAACCCCACCCGGAACGTCCGACGAGAGTAGAGGAAGGGGAAAGCATACTGGATAAACATGCCAGGAATGCTGACGCGGCTAAGGATGATGGGAATAAAGGCGGCGGCAGGGGCAGGGGCAGGAGGAGATAAAGATGGCAGATCAAAAGAACAAACCACAATGGGCTGTTGCGCACATCCATTCATCGTTCAACAACACCCTGATCACGGTCACTGATCTCACTGGTGCCGAAACCATTGCAAAGTCATCCGGCGGCATGGTAACAAAAGTGGCGCGGGATGAAGGGTCTCCCTACATCTCAATGCAGATCGTTTCCCAGCTGGTGGATCGATTGAAGGATAGGGGTTTTACAGGCGTGCATATCAAAATCAGAGCACCGGGCGGCAACAAGCAGCGAAGTCCGGGACCGGGCGCGCAGGCTGCCGTGCGAGCATTCGCAAGAGCTGGCATACGGATCGGGCGAATCGAGGATGTGACTCCGCTTCCGCATGACGGGACATTAGCGAAAGGCGGGCGCAGAGGTAGACGAATTTAGGATTTGTCCGGATAATATGGAGTATCGCTCAATGTAAGCGATCTCCCTCCCTCTCTCTTTTTTGCCCTAACCTCACACCATCCCAGTCATCCCCGGGATCACAGGCACCCCGGCAGCAAGGCAGCCCACAGCGTACCCGAGGATCGCACCGGTGTTGAGAAATGGCAGCCCAGCCTGTGGTTTTCCGCCCATCACAACAAGCATCAGCACAGCATACCCTACAAGCGTTCCGGCCGCTGCGAGTAACGCCGGCAGGATCGCATATCCGAAGACGAGCGGCAGGTCCGGGTACGCCACTGGCAGAAACGTGCTTGCGGAGATGACAAGGATCGTGGGCATCACTGCGTCGCCGAGCCCCATGAAGTACGCACCGCGCTCACCATCTTCCTCGCGAGCGTCGCTCTGTTCAATAAATGAGTACCCTTTTCGCCTCGGGACGACGAAGAGGATCGGTGCATGAAGGTCCATCACGCCCTCTGCAAGTTCGATCATGTGCTTTGTTCGGTACACAGAGATGATGTCGTAGACCGTTAAGAGGATCAGCAGGATCAATGTCGGAAGAATCGCAAGCGAGATTCCGATGATCGCACTTGCGCCCGCCCCAACAAGGATTCCTGTTACATCAATCACGTACCACTCAGGAAACTTGTACAGAAGTACGGTCAGAAGCGCAGTGATGATCAGGGACGGTATTTGTCCGATGAATGCAAGAAAGACGTAGTACATTGTCGCTGCGACAGCGAAGAGTAGGACCGCGTGGAGAATATATTTTTTATCGGTTTTAATCACGAAGAGAATAAAAGCCGTAAATACCAGAATGAGTACGATGTAATACACCGGATTCCAGACCGATTCCGGGTCTTCGAATGCCTGCATCCCTTCCGCTTCCATCGGAACCGCCATCATGAGCGCAAGCACCTGCACAGCCACGATGAACCCAGCCATTCCGACGAGCGGGAGGTGTTCGGATAGTGATTTCACAGTACCACTCTGGCGGGATACGTTGTAAACCTATTGGGCTTGCATGGGGCGCGGATGTCGTGGAGTCGTGAAATCTGTGATTCACGCAATTTCCACTTCTACACGTTTCTGAGTGCGGCTTTGAGGAGCGCCTCAACATCGCCACCCGACTCCGATTGCAGCGCGCTGCGAACAGCAATTTCCGCAACGCTCCTCGCGTATCCAAGTGAAATCATGCCTGCAATAGCAGCGCCTGCGAGATCGTGGGGGTGCCCGGAGTTTACTGAGACCGCCCCTATTCTGTCCTTCAGTTCGAGAACGAGCCGTTTTGCGGTCTTTGTGCCGACACCGGAGAGGCTGCTCAACCGCCCGATGTCTTCGTTGTGGATGGCAGATCTGAATTCATCGAAGGATATTCCGGAGAGGATAGTAAGAGAAACGTTCGGACCGATCCGCGATACGCTGAGGAGCAGCCTGAAGAACTCGAGTTCCTCAACACTTGAGAATCCGTAGAGTGTGAGCGCATCCTCCCTCACATAGAGGTGCGTGTGCAGCCGCTTATTGCTGCCGACCTCTGGCAGCACGCTGTACGTGGACGCGGGGATCTGAATCTCATATCCGATGCCGCCGACGTCGAGGAGCACGCGATCAGGCGTTTTTCTCTCAAGGGTTCCTCTGATGTGTGCGATCATCTGTTTAGAAGAGCCTCTTTTTTCATCACAGCATCATAAACTGTTCCCAGAACCTTGTTTGTCTTCTGCCTGCCCGACGATCGCATCCCTGAAGACGAACACTCTGCCGACGCCGTTTCTCTGATACGCGTCCGGAAACCTCGAGACAATCTCTGCCATATTCCGGGTGCAGTGGCACGGGGAAAGGAATTTTACGTCTTCCAGAAGCGAATACTCGCGAAATCCGTGAAATCCACCGGCAATCCCCCAGACCCGACCGAATGCCGACGCGCTCTTGATGATCGCGCCCAGACCCGGGTGTGCGCATCCGGTCGCAACGAGCAGCCCCGCCTCGGTCTTCAGCACCAGAGACTGCTCTTTTATGGAACTCCCGAGCTCTCCTGTGGTGTATACCAGATCACAGATCTTTGAAGGGCTTTGCACCTCCACAACCGGATTTTCGATCAGATTCTTGAATGGTTCTGAAAATGACGCCAGCAGGTAGACCTCTGCATCGTGGTTCGTCTCGAGCAGATCAGGGAGTCCGCCCGCGTGATCCCAGTGCTCGTGAGAGATCACGATCTTTCCGATAGTTTTCGGGTCGATGCCCAGTTTTTCCATGTTGTGCAGCAAAATTGACCCGTCTCCGCCGGTGTCGAACAATATTTTCTCACCAGACACCTCGATAAATGCTGAGAAACCCCATTCGCTCTGCAACCCGGCGATATTCGGTTTTCCGTCTTCGGTATAAACTTCGTTGTCATAAACTGTTCTGATCTTCATTCACACGCCTCCATGTCTCTATTATCGCATTTCTTGCTGATTACTATGATCCGTTTCATGGCTGTTTTCGCGATCAGTCTTGTAATATTGCTCTGCCGGATTTAACAGTATCTGTAACTGTTCGGGGTCTTTTTAATTTGCTCCGAAGATAGACATGCTGCCAGGATAACCTCGGGAAATCATGAGCAATCAACGCTTTCAAACATGATCAAGTCTGCTGTATAGTCCCGAATGTTTTGACTTGATATACTCAGCCGAGGATATTCCAAAGCATTCTGCAGTACCACGTGGTAAGATCGCAGAGCGCGGTTGCGGGGTGATGGGTGGGTGGGTTGAGTAGTATTAGCCCAACGCACAGGATACCTTTAAGTACATCCATCGGTCAAGCATACTGTAAAAAGTATATCAATCTACCGAAGGAGAGTTACTAAATGGGAAATCGACCGCTCGACACACTGAACAACGTGCTGGACCAATCCGTCCTCGTCCGACTGAAGGGTGCCCGTGAGTTTCGCGGGATATTGCAGGGCTATGACATTCACATGAACCTCACACTCGACGACGCCGAGGAACTCGTCGATGGCGAGGTTGTGCGCCGCATCGGAACTGTTATTGTGCGTGGCGACAATGTGGTGTACGTTTCCCCCTAATGGTGATATAAAATGTCAAAAGGAACGCCCTCGATGGGCAAGCGTCAGAAGAAGACTCATATACGGTGCAGACGCTGCGGTAGCGTCTCGTACCACCGGAGAAAGAAGTTCTGTTCTGCATGTGGTTTCGGCAAATCAAGGAAGATACGAAATTACCGGTGGCAAGAGAAAGGCTGATACCGGATTTGTGATGCATCAGGATCTATAATCTATTGAATTATCAAAGGTAATATCTTGGTGATCTCGCTTGAATGAAGCATGTGGGGTGGTTGGTGTGGCATTCCCCACGTCCGGAGCTGCGCTTTCTATCTATCACTCTCTCTATTCGCTCCAGCATCGCGGGCAGGAGTCTGCCGGAATCTCGATTGCGCACGAGGGCAACACCAGGTCGATCAAGGGCATGGGTATTGTGCCGTGGGTCTTCAAGGGAAACGATCTTCTGGCAGTTCCAGGGAGCGTCGGGATCGGGCATGTGCGGTACTCGACCGCGGGCGGATCAGAGCTTGAGAACGCGCAACCGCTGACGATCAATTTCAGCGGCGGGACGATTGCGATTGCGCACAACGGGAATCTCGTCAATTCGGAGGAGTTGCGCCTCGACCTGGAGCAGAGGGGGCACATCTTCCTCTCCGACTCGGATACCGAGGTCATAGCGCACCTCCTTGTGAAGGATCTGATGCGGAACAATCTTGTTGAGGCTATGCGCAGGCTGATGCGGCGAATTGTCGGATCGTACTCGTTTGTGATGCTTTTAAACGACATTCTGGTCGCGGTAAGGGATCCGCTCGGATTCAAGCCGCTCTGCCTTGGAAAGATCGAATCGGAGGGCGAACAGGGGTATGTTGTTGCGAGCGAGAGCGTGGCGATCGATGTGCACGATGGCGAGTTCGTGCGGGACATTGCGCCAGGCGAAGTTCTGGTCATAACCCGCGATCGGATGGAGAGCCACCAGATCTATAAACAGAAGAACACGGCGCATTGCGTCTTCGAGTACGTCTACTTCGCACGCCCCGACTCTGTAATCGATGGCAGGCTCGTTTACGATGTCAGGCTGAAGATCGGAGAAAGGCTTGCGAGCGAGCATCCGGTTGACGCAGACATGATCTCGCCGGTGCCTGATTCCGGCATCACCTCGGCGATCGGGTACTCCAAGAAGTCCGGAACCGAGTACATCGAGGCTCTGATGAAGAACCGATATGTTGGGCGCACATTCATAATGCCATCTGACACCGTGCGAAAGAGGGCGGTTCAACTGAAACTGAATGCGATCAAACAGAATATCAAGGACAGGCGGGTGGTTCTGGTCGATGACAGCGTTGTTCGTGGGAACACGTCCCGCAGAATCGTTGACCGGGTGCGGGAAGCGGGCGCAGCAGAGGTGCATGTGCGGATCGGAAGCCCGCCGATCGTATCGCCGTGCTATCTCGGAATCGATATGCCGACGAGAGAGGAGCTGATCGCGTCGCAGAAGAGTGTATCCGAGATAGAGGCCGCGATCCGTGCGGAAACACTCGGCTACCTTAGTATCGACGGGCTGGTCGAGTCCATCGGAATTCCGGCGAACGATCTCTGTCTTGGCTGCCTGACAGGCGTATATCCGGTTGAGATACCTGGCGAGAAGTGCGTACTGAGACAGCTAAGGCTCGAGGAGTTTGATTGTGGCGATTCCGGTGAGGTCAGCAGTTTTTGATCAAACTTTTGTGAAAAGTTTGCGAGTAAGAAATGCCCTTCGGGC
>JAGGRW010000214.1 GCA_021159385.1 Methanosarcinales archaeon | reverse complement strand
GGGCTGGCGATATACTTTTTCGTAAATGAAAATGGTGCGTAGAGGGACTGAACGGTATAGTGTGTACGTGCCAGTTGATGACCCGAACCTATGCATGCCATATCTCCTCTTCGAGATCGGGCGTGAGGTCATGGCTTCTGTCCACTACCCTGACATCCGGCACATGGTCGATGAAGACCGAATCAACAGGCAACCTGCCACAGAGAGCCCTCATCGCGGGAATCTCGGTCGCATAGTGCGTGGCATCAATCAGTGCCAGATTCTGCGCCTTCCGAATCGCATCGTGCCGCAGTTCTCCTGACACGAGCACATCAGCTCCACCATCGATTGCGATCTCAACAAACTCTCCGTTGAGTCCGCTCCCGCCGATCACCATCACGTTCTCGATGTCACGGTTGCCGATCCATCTGACAGAGACGTCCAACCGCTGCGCCACGAACCGCGCAAACTCAGGTGTCGAGATGCGATCCACACTTCCGATGCAGCCAGGGTCCAGCTTCTCGACATCCTGCAGCTCGAGAACGCTCGCAAGCACATCATTGACGCCACCGTCCACCCGGTCATAGTTCGTGTGCATCGCGTAGATCGAGATCTCGTTCTCTAGAGCGATCTTCAACGAGTCGGAGAGGCTCTTTGAGATCTTGTGTATCGGGTTGTATATCGGGGTGTGGTGCGTGACCAGAAGGTCAGCCTCCTCCCGTGCAGCCTCCTCGAGCACGTAATCGGTGACATCCAGTGCAACAGCGACTTTATTCACATTGTTCCCACGATCGAGTACCAGCCCAACACGATCCCGGTCAGAATCGTAAGCGAGTTCGGGCGGCGCGATCTCATCGAGCAGGGCAACTATTTTAGATAATCGCATGAACTAACATAACGGATAGCTTCGATTTAAACCTTACGATCTTGGGAGGGCTATCGCGCCGGTGCAGCGGCAGGGGAGGTTCATCCACAGTGGCAGACGGTTCCGGTTCACTGGTATGTTAGTTTATCATATAAATACAAATTGAACTGCTAAACAGTTATCTTCTTATACCATAACGCGCGTGTATGGTGGAACAGTCGATCCACAGACCGGACACCTTGCATTTGCAGAAAGTCCCTGTGGGCGATTGGCGACATGCGCCGGCAGATGGCGTAGAAATACAATCAAACCAGTTAAGCAAGAGGAAATAACACATGACAGACATGCAACAGGAAACCACAAAGTCGGATGAACGAATCGATAGGCGCGGATCGATACAGACGGTCGTGATGCGTCCGGCAAGGCACAAGACAGCAAACACAATCAACAGAGGACGAATGACAGCGGGGACATTCTGATGAACGGGAGCGGGACTGGAGAAGACGACAGGATCGCTGCGCCGGTGGCGGCAGATTGGCGGCTGCCGGCGGGACGCAAATATGGGGATGCGGGGAACGTCAGTGAACGATACTGACGGAAACAATCGCGATTCAACGTTCGCAGCTTCATGATATGGCTTTTTTTCTTCGACTGCTTCTGATCTTCGGAATTAAAGTTTTTAGCTCTTTTTGCGGGCACAGGTCTGCGATGCAGTGGATTAACCAGAGCGACGCGATTCACTCACCCGCGTCCTCGCTATGCCTCTTCACAACCTCCGCAATCTCACTCACACTCGTAAGGACCGTCAGGTCGCGCATCCGTTTCAGCCGGTTCGCGTTCTCGATATCCACATCCCGCATGTACAGGGTCATCTCGTTCCCGTTTGGTAGTATCGTCGTGATTTCGCCCTCTGACTGGTCAGCAGGGTACACGTACGTCGGTATCCTCGCCTTTACCGCCTGAGCCACCGCATTCGTCAGAAGCGAGTCCGCGATCCCGTGCGCAATCTTTGCTGTGGTGTTCGCACTCATCGGGCAGACCAGAAAGAGATCGAACTTGCCGGTCTGGAGCTTTCCCACGACAAACGGCGAGTTTGCGCCGTACTCGACGCTTGGATTAGGGAATGTCTCGTTCAGGTCGCGCCAGAGTTTGTACCACTTCATCACAAGCTCGCCATTCTTTGAGAGGTACGCCGTAACGTCCATGTCGTAGCGAAGGGCGACCTCTTTCATCGTCGCATAGGTCTCTTCGATCCGGTCGCCGCACCCGGTGATCCCCCATGCGACCCGGATCATGCGCAAGTCACCTGCGCCGCCCATCGGTTTGCCGGTCGTATCGGGCTGATTGGTTCGTCTGCCATATCCATAAGCTACCTCCTGCAACTCTCAAGTGGCGTCGATTGGTACTATAATTTCCGCAACAAGGAGCCAGTCACGTTTTATGCACGATAACGTTTTTGACTGATCATGTAGTGATGACGTTGAAGTATCATGGGAAGATTCCAGAGAAGTAGTTACGGAATCAGGAGGCTCTGGACGCGAAAACGCATTGCACAAGCCCTGGACTTACGTGCGGAGTTTGGTGACTTCGGAGACGGGATGAGAGTGTTGGGGGGGTCGGGTGTGAATCGGGCGATCGAAAGGGTTTTGTGGGGTGGGTTGATATCAAAGGATATTGTTAAAGTATCTGAAAAAAACATGCTGTCTGATATGTATGAAGAGTTTGAATAATATGATGGCGCACTTCAGAAGACTTTAGAAAGGTTCCCATACGAAAAATCTGTGTTTATCATGATGCCATTCGAAAAGAAGGATATTAGATTGGAAAAAATAACAGATACGATTAAAAAGACGCTCGAAGAATATGGTATGCATGGATGGAGAGCGGATGATCCCGGGAGAACAATAAGGGGTGATATAGGGGGTAATATTGTTGTAAACATGCTTTCATGTAAATATGGTATTGCGGCATTTGTTGATAAAAAAGTACTCAGCAGATACAATGATGAAGAGATAATTGTGTTCAAGGAGAAGTGACCATGTCCGCTGAAATTTCTGTCTACGAAAAACAGCTAATTCGTGAAATCGAAGAGACACCACACGAATATCTACCGAACCTGCTTCAGATTGTCCGATTGTTCCGTGAGAGTGTGGTGTTAAAGCCTGCCGAGGATAGCTTCCGTCAGGGCTGGAAGGAAACGATGGCAGGCGAAACACGACCCGTATCTGAATTGTGGGATGGCATCGATGCCAAGTGAGCCAGCCGAACCTGTACAGGTTGAGTTTACCCCGGAATTCAAGCGTAACCTGCGGGCGCTTGCCAAGAAGTACCGGCACATACAAAATGTTGTAACACGAAACCGGATGCACGTGCAGTCAACACCAACCCAACCCGAATCACAATGTCAATCACAACCATTCTCACACGACTCAAGAAGAACGAGATCACGATCGACGAGGCTGAAAAGGAGATCGAACGCCTCCGCGTAAGAAAGATCTCAGAGATCGCCATGATCGATTGCAACCGAAAAGAGAGAACCGGAGTGCCGGAAGCGATCCTTGCAGAGGGGAAGCGTCCGGAAGACCTCGCCACAATCGTAGAGGGGTGTCTGGCAGACGGGGGGCGCATCCTCGTGACAAGGGTGTCGGACGTGCATCTGGACGCGCTCCGGTCATGCATCGACCCGCCCCCGCAGGTCATGGAATGGAACGAACGAGCCAGGACCCTTGTCTGTGCGTCTGATGACACACCCGCCGAAGAGACAGGTGGGAGGATCGGGATCATCACCGCGGGCACAGCCGACATCCCGGTCGCAGAGGAGGCGCGGGTGGCGGCAAGGGAGATGGGATGCGTTGTGGACACGATCTACGATGCAGGTGCAGCAGGCATCCACAGGCTTTTTCCTGATCTCGGCACGATTATTGAGAACGGTGTCGATGCGATCATCGTCGCCGCAGGAAGGGATGGAACGCTTCCGACGGTCGTGTCCGGACTTGTTTCGGTTCCTGTTATCGGGGTGCCTGTTTCGGTGGGCTATGGTGCTGGCGGCAGGGGTGAGGCGGCACTTCTCTCGATGCTACAGTCCTGCTCTGTTCTTACCGTTGTAAACATCGATTCCGGTTTTGTGGCGGGTGCGTTTGCGGCAAGGATCGCAAATCTTGCTGCGGCGGCGCGGAAGCGGGCGTGATGACTGGGGCAGGGGGTTGGCACCGCCATAATGTGCCCCCGGAACCAGCTTAAAGCGATAAGAACGTAGCCGCCAGCGACCGGCATCGCGTGCGCCAGTCCGGTTGCGCCGATACGTTTACATCGACCGAACACACATAAGCAGATAATATGGACATCACATTCGATGACATAGGGAGTTACCCACTTCCGCATGGGGTGAATAAACGTGTGCAACAGGCGTTTGCAGCAGGCGACGTACAGGCGGCGGACGTGACCGATGCGATCCGCGAAGTCATGTGCCAGAAGATCGCCGCGGGAATCGAGGTCCCGACATATCCGCAGTTTCAGGACATGAACCGGCAGTTCCTGCGGATCATAAACGATCCAGACAAGATCGACAAGCCGTTTCTTGTGAAAGATAGTTGCGCAGAGATTATTGAACTCTCCGCGATCGAATCAGTTGCAAGAGAGTATTTTAAGGAAAATAAAGAGCGATTGAGGATCAGAGTCTGCGTTACCGGGGCAATCGAGCTGTATCTGAACCAGTTTGGCAGCACCTCGTACACGGACATCCTGGAGCTTTATGCGAGGAGCGTTGATCGGTTCGTACGAAACGCGCTGCATGCGAAGTCGTCGTTTGAGGTTGCGGTGATCAGCATCGACGAGCCGAGCATCGGGGTGAATCCAGAGATCATGTTCGATGATGACGAGATCATCCATGCGCTCAACCTTTCAGCGAAATCCTCCCGTGTCGATACCCAGATACACCTGCATTCGCCGATCAACTACAGGCTCGCATGCGAGTCCGACGCAATCAATGTGGTGGGCGTCGAATCCGCAGCGAACCCGGATTACCTTGAACTGATCGATAAGGAGGATCTGGAGCGGTCAGATACCTTTTTGCGCGTCGGCGTTGCGAGAACCGACATCTTCGGCATGACCGCCGAACTGAACGAGTTGTACCAGGTAAACGTGTGGAAGGAGACGTCCCGGTTAAGCGAGATCGTAACCTCGATGGAGACGCCTGAGGTCATCGCAGGTCGGCTCAAGCGGGCTTATGATCTGTTTGGGGATCTGATACGCTACGCGGGACCCGATTGCGGGCTCGGCGCGTGGCAGTACCAGGATCTTGCACAGAAGCACCTCGTAAACACTGGAATTGGCATCTCCGAATTCAGGAGGAGCGTCTCATGATGGATCGCATCCCCACAGCCATTGCCGGTCTCGATGAACTGACCGGCGGCGGTTTTGTCCGTGGGGATGTCATATTGATAACCGGAAGCCCTGGCTGCGGAAAGACGACGTTTGGGCTTCAGTTCCTGTATCGGGGCGCGGTCGATTACGGAGAACGTGGGATCTTCGTAACGCTCGAGGAGAGCCCTGCACGCGTGATCAGGAACGTATGGCAGTTCGGATGGGGCATCGAGCGGCTGGTAAAAGAGAACAAGATGCGGATTCTACGTGCGGATCCGGTCGCTTACACCCATTACATTCCCAATCACAGGAATAACGACACCGCGCACATCGATATCGGGTCTGCGATGGTTGAAACGATAAGCAAGCAGATCGAACAGCAGGTAAAGGAGATCGGTGCGAAGCGCATCTTCATCGACTCGATAACCTCGCTCAAGATCGCCCAGAACGAGTTGCAGGTACGATTCACCATACTGGAGTTGATCAAGAACCTCGAGAACCTTGAATGCACAACGGTCATCTCAAGCGAGATCTGTCCGGGAACGTCCCTGTATGAAGCGTTCAGTGTGGAAGAGTACCTCTCAGAGGTCGTCATTCGCATGCACGTATTCCGTTCGTGCGGAACACGGGTGAGGGCGGTCGAGATTCTGAAGATGCGCGGCGGAAGGCATGACGAAACGATGCGACCTTATGCGATCGGCGACTCCGGGTTGGTCATCTATCCGAGAGAGACTGTCGTCGATGGTGGGATCGCCAACATGGCAGCGGTGCTGTGATTTCCGCCATCCATCGTCAGATTCGCGGGATTCGTGTTGAACCTGCGCTCTGCCCAAGAATCAGACCGAAATGGCTGCGCCAATGCTATCACATTTTCACGAATGGTACGAATTCCACGAGTGGCACGAATAGCATGAATCGGGTAAATCGGCGGAGACGCCCTGATCTTCAGACCGTGCCATGTTGACGGTTCCGCGACACCGCAACCTTATTAAAGATCGGTTGAAGAGTTACCGTGATGAAAATAGCACATTTATTCCTAATCGCAGTCGTCGGCATCTCGATAGCGATGTCGGGATGTCTTGAGAACGAGCCACCTGCAACCTCCGAACAGATCGTAGAGCAGATGGCGGCGCATCGGGACGATGTTCGCGGATTTACCTGCACGATGGTCATGACCGGAAACGGTGAGACATCGGTTGCGGATTACACCTACAAGTACCCGAACATGATCCGGATGGAGTACGCAGAACCAACCGAGGTCGCCGGGCAGATCACGGTCTCAAACGGCACATACATCTGGATGTACGACCCAGCAGAAGATTCGGTCAAAACGACGTCCATTCCTGAGTATGCGCAGTCGAACGAGTCCAGGAACGCCCAGTTCATAGACGACCTGCTCGAGACCTGCACGATCGAACCGAAGGGATCAGAGACCGTATCAGGGCGCAAATGCCACAAGATCGTGGCAACTCCGAAGGATGCGATTGCGCCCCTGTCGATTACTATCTGGCTCGACATGTCTAACTGGCTGCCAATCAAGATCGAGACGTACCAGAATGATGAGCTGGTCATGAGCATGGAGTACCGGAACATACGGTTCATGCAGTCCGACGCTGATATCCCGGGCAGTACGTTCGAGTTCGAGATACCGGAAGGCGCAACCGTCGAATCGATGGATACGCCAGTTACTACCGCAACTCCGGAGACGATGACAGTCGAGGAGGCGCAGGAAAATGTCACATTCGAGATCAGGGAACCGACCAATCTGCCGCAGGGCTACGAGATTGCAGACGTCATAGTGGCTTCGGAAACGATGTCAACGGGCGGCGTTGTCATCATCTACACCAATGCGACCGAAAACAATACCATGTCGGCGCAGATCACAGCAGTTCAACTGGCTGAGCGCGTGTACAACGAATCAGCGGACATTCCCACAACACCGGAAGGCGAGAACAAGACGATCACGATCAGTGGACAGGACTGCACGATGACAACGATGGTGACCCCGTTCGGCGATACGATTGTTATGCAGTGGCACGACAGCGAACGTGAGTACACGCTGGCTGGTTCGCTTGATGCGGAGATGATGGTCAGGATCGCGGAATCGATCTGATAACCTGAATCTGATATTCAAACAGACGTCGGAGCTTGGGTTCTCACATCCACATCTCACCCGGACTCCGGCTCCGCAGACTCCGCAAATTCGCTCACCCGCTCTGCGATCGCCTCAAGCGAATCCGCGGTAGCTGACTTGATCTCCAGAACCGCTGGAATTCCACTGTCGCCTGCGATCACAACTTGCGGATCGAGCGGTACGCTTCCGAGAAACGGCACGCACATCTCCTCCGAAACACGTTTTCCGCCACCTTTTCCGAACAGGTCGATCGCATAACCGCAGTGCGGGCAGACAAACCCGCTCATATTCTCGATCACCCCGATGATCGGAATTCCGATCCCCTTCGCCATGTTTATAGCCTTCCTGCAGTCGAGAAGCGCAACGTCCTGCGGCGTTGTTACGATGATTGCGCCGTCAACATCCATGAACTCTGCGATGCAGAGGGTCTCGTCGCCGGTTCCGGGGGGCAGGTCAACGATCAGGTAATCGAGCGCGCCCCACTGGTTCCAGCGCATATCCTCAACGAACCGCTGCACGAAGTCTGTCCTGAGGGGCCCATGCCACGGCACAGCAGCGTCCTTTTCGATCATAAACGCCATTGACATGACGCTGAGCCCGTGATCGCAGCCCAGAGGGAGGTATACGGGTACCAGAAGCTCTTCGTCGGCGGATGGGAGTTCATCTTCGATTCCAAGCATCTTTGGTATATTCGGTCCGGTGATGTCGGCGTCGAGCAGTCCCACGTTCTTCCCATTCCCTACAAACGCGAGCGCGAGGTTGACAGCGACCGTGCTCTTGCCGACGCCGCCTTTGCCGCTCATGATCATGATTCTGTGTTTTATCGGATCGGTTTCGGTAATCATAGATTAGATGCGATCTTTTTCTTCCCTGACTTTAATCCTGTTGCAACTCGCAGCAGTACAACAACTATTGACCGTCCCAAGGGAACCGTTAATACACGGCGTGTCAAATCGTAAATCCGGATGACACACTCTCTTGCGATCGTTTTCGACTCGTCGGGCACGCTCATGCACACGTACCGGGTGGCAAAGGACGTCCGGACAGACGAGATTTTGCACGACGTCGTTTCCCTGCACCTCATCCGCAGGTCGCAGGCACTCGTTGCAATCGACGCGCCCCCGGATCTGCTATTTAACTGCCCGCAGGATATGGGGATGCAACAGTTTATCAATGGGAATGATGTCGAGATCAACATCGGGTGCGCAAGCGATGAGATCACGACCGATGACGTCAGGAGTGTTCTGAACCACGATTCCGGTGGCGTCCGGGTCTCTGACCTTGTGGAGGTTGTGACAGCGGTGCGAGAGAAGTGCAAGGACGTTCACTACATCGGAACCGGTTTTGTGATCGATGTGCCCACAGGAGAGGTTCAGTATGTGGTCTGCTCCGGCGGAAGGCTCTTTGACGGCGCGAAATCTGCGATAGCAGAACTCATGGACTGCGCGGAGATCTACATCGCATCCGGCGACAGTATGCGAAATCTATCCGGGCTTGCCCGGCATCTGGGAATTGTGCCTGCGAATGTGGTTCCGGTCGCAACCCCTGCCGTAAAACATCGCCTCGTCGATGACCTGAAGAAAGTGTATGATTATGTAGTCATGGTCGGCGATGAGATAAACGACCTCCGTGCGATCCGGGCGGCAGACCTTGGTGTTCTGACGCTGCAACAGTGTCCCGACAAGATGCAAAAATTGTGCGATAGCGCGGACATACTGATACCTGACATATCGAAACTCCCTGATGTCATCCGTGAATGGTGCCGGAGCCATCAGGAGCCGCGATCACGGGATCGATCAGACGCCGATCAGGTCAAAAGTCATATAATCCACGACCTTGAGCAGCTTATCCCTGGCATCAGACCTGTCAAACGAGTTTAGGATCTGCTTCGAGCGGTCTGCATGGCGCCGCACCTCCCGAATCGACTGTTCCATCACGTCATGCTTTAAGATGTGCGGGAGCGTGACTGCGGAATTAAGAGACTTCTTCTCGTGCTGAAGCTCCTTGTATTCAAGGACGTCATCCACGATCTGGTACGCCATACCAAGGTGCGCTCCGAATTCGGCGCACATCTCAATCGAATCTATGGGTGCCCCGCCGATCCTGCCCCCCATGCACGCTGATGCAGCGAAGAGCGACGCGGTCTTCTTGTCGATGCATTCGAAGTAATCCGTCTCAGAAAACTCGTTTTTGCTGCTGTTACTGTTGACGTCGATCGCCTCGCC
Organism: Methanosarcinales archaeon; assembly: GCA_021159385.1. Classification (GTDB taxonomy): domain Archaea; phylum Halobacteriota; class Methanosarcinia; order Methanosarcinales; family Methanogasteraceae; genus Methanogaster_C. Next base: position 5,292 of record JAGGRW010000214.1, on the reverse strand, counting down.
TTCAGCCATCGACATGCCGGCACGCCCGAAATCCCGGATCACAGACTGGTCATATCCTGATATCAGTTCGATGGACTTTGAGATCAGGAAATCCCCGCAGAGGATTGCGGCAAAGAGCCCGAACTGTTTGTAGACGCTGGGTGCGCCCCTACGCACGAGCCCCTTATCAAGTATGTCGTCGTGTATCAGCGAAGCCGAGTGGATCAGTTCGATCGCAAGCGCGGCATTGATGCATTCGTCCGCATCGCCGCCGAAGAGTTCGGAAGAGATGATGAGGATGACCGGGCGGATTCGTTTGCCCCCCGAATCGAATACGTGGCGGACAACGCGTGACAGGCTTGACCCCTCAAGATCGTTCACCATACTGATAATTGCGCCATTGACAAGCCGGTACTCGTACCAATCCGTGATCATCGATATGCCTCGCTCTCGGTTATTCATGAATGGATTTAAGTGTTGTGTTGCGGCTCAAGTGTTGTGTTTGGGCTGCTGTACTTTGATGGGCATGCGGTTACCAGTTTGTAGGCGGATATGGTGCGATCCGGTAGCACAGTCCCGGAAACGGTAGCAGACTGACCTTCCATCAGGTTAACAGGCTGCGGCTCCGCATAAACGATATCAACCTCGCAATTTCCATCCGCCAGAGTGAACAGTACTGTTGAGCCGTTATCTTCCGAACGGAGCGTTCCCGGCTTGATTTCACCCTCCACAGTCACCCGCTTCCCGATATGCTCGTCTGTAAGATCTGATACCGTGACCGTGTTCTGAAAATCGACGCCCCATAGCCCAACCACCAGGACGGCGATTATGATGGCAGACGCGGAGAGCACCTTAAGTCGCCTATCCATGAGTGTCCTGCCGTCCCCCTCTTCTTGATGATCGCGATCGTGCGAGCAGCAGGTGTACGATGTACAATCCGAGCACGATCCATACGATTGCAAATGCGTATAGCAGATAGTTCATAATCTTTATGATGGGGGGGTCGTCTTAAAGTGTTTGCCGCATGCGTGCGGGCTTTGGTGTCGAATCAACTACCAGGGAATCTACGCTGCGCCGGATCCTCGACCCCAGCCGCGGCAAACGCCCGCGCACGCCTGAGACACGACTCGCAGACCCCGCACGGAAGATCGCCTGATCTGTAGCACGACCACGAGAGCCCAAGCGGCGCATCGATTGCTACGCCGAGACGAACGATTGCGGTCTTATTGAGATTGATGAGCGGCGCATCGATTCTGGGCGGCTTGAGAGTCCCATACTCGAGCACACGGTTGAAACGCTCAACAAACTCGCGGGTGTTGTCAGGAAACGTCGCCGCCTCCTCAGCATCAAAACCAACCGTGATCAGATCGCAGCCGCGATCCTCTGCATACCCTGCCGCAATCGATAGGAAGAGGAGATTCCTCGCCGGAACCCAGACACGTTTCGCTGAGTCCACAGCAGAAACGCTGTCCAGTTCATGCGGAGCGAGTTCTGGCAGCGCGGAGGAATCGGTGAGCGCACCCCCGAACCGCCGGACCCATGGCAGTTCGATCACCTCGTGCGGCACATCGAACTTGCGGCAGATCTTACTTGCGCGCTTGATCTCGTTTGCTGCCGCCCGCTGCCCGTAATCGAATGTGAGCGCGAGGATTTCCGAGCAGCGGTCATACGCGTGCTTGAACGCGACTGTGGAGTCGAGTCCGGATGAGAAGAGGATTACTGATTTCACGCCCGCATATATTCCCGCACAATCTCAGCAGTTCCTTCTGATTTGAACGCTTTCATGAACAAAGACGCCTCTTCGTATGCCCGATCCTCGATCGCCGATACCGTCTCCTCGCTGAGAGAATAAATCTCCTTAAAGAACTCTTTTATCGCAAATTTTCCGCTCTTGCCAAAGACCTCGATATCCCGCTTCCCTTCTGCCGCATACTCCGTAACCGTCCAGTCCCAGATCCGCTGGTACAGGTCTGGCTCTTCTTCTTTCAGGACATCCCAGACAAGGTTCATCCAGAAGGTGCCGACGTTCCCCTTTATAATATCGCCGTGCGGGAACTGCTCTGCAATCAGGTGCCGCGGTGTTCCTGTGATGCCGTGCTGTGCGATCCGCACATCCAGATCGTTCTCACGAAGTGCTTTTGCGACCGCTCTGGTACGCGGGATGTCGATTGTGACCTGCGCAATCGGGTTGCCCTGCTCGTCGAATATGTTTCCGTGTGTGCTCCCGTTTGCGATCGCAAGCACCTGTGGGTGCACGCCCGCCGAATTGAGCGACGTGATGAACGCCACTGCCTCATCAGGCGTCGTCAAAACCATGCCAGAGCCGTCAGTCCGCCCGATCTCGCCGACCTCTGCCTCAAGCCCGAACCCGCCCTCCATCTCTGATTCTATGAATCGTGCGAGTTCGATCGTCGCATCGATGTTCGGCGCAAGCTCCTCTTCCGGAGTCCTGCCATCGAAGTTGAAGAGATGCGACGCGTCGATCGCAAAGCTCGTGAAACCTGCTTTGATCTGCGCTGCGATCAATTCCCTGACCGCGCCAAGTTCTTCGACCGTTCCCTTTTTGACGCCGATATGGTCCGCATGTAGCGCCCAGATATCGTGACCCACCTCGCAAGCAACCGCGCAACTGCGCATCGAGAGTTCTGCCGGGGTAAGTCCGGTGTACCCGCCTTCCAGATTGCACTCTGATTTCGCGAGTTCGATCATGATTGCAGAATCAAGGTCCTTTGCCGCCCGAAAGATCCCTTTCGTGACGCCGGGGACGATTCTGGTGTTGCACGCCATAACAATGCAGTTTTTGTCTTTTAGTGCGTTGAATATAGTCGATCCGGGTATTGGATTGCACTCCATAAGTCAAATCACCTCTACCTTCCTTTTCAGGTTCGTACGCATAACACTTTTCACGCGCCCATCCAAATCCGCGATCCGTATCACTCATGTCGCAGTGTATCACTCATGTCGCAGTCACGGTAACAGTTCCACGCATCGGGTTGCCGTAGCCAGGGCAGTAATATGAATAGTTGCCAGGCGTTGTGAACGTGTATTTGAACTTATTGCCATAGCCGATCGTCTGGTTCTCCCAGAGACCGTCCTCACTGACCAGTGTGTAGGTCACCATCGGAGACCTCTGAAGATTGATCCAGTTCAGTGCCTCGCCCACGCGAATCGTCGGAGTCTTCGGAGCCATTGCGTACTTCTGGAGGTATATCGGCTTTGGTGGATTCAGTTTGACAGTCGCAGTCGGCGTTGGTTCCGGTGTGGGCTGCGGAGTCGGCGTTGGTGTCGGAATTACAGTCGGCGTCGGCTGCGGAGTCGGCGTTGGTTCCGGTGTCGGTACGACATCTCCGTCCTTATCGACGCACCCGGAGAAGATCGCTGCCAGAAGCAGCACCGTAAGCATCATGTATGTTAATTTCATTTTCTCCCTGCCAGCTTCCTATATGTCCCAAGCCCAGTGCACCTGTGACGACCCGGTCTCTGTGGCGAAATCGAGTTTGTCACCGGATTTGAGGGGCAGGACATAAGACATACAAGATTGTGAAGACGCCACACGTTCTTAACTCTTTCGTCGAGGGGTTAGAGGGGCGTCCCCCCACATTCGTGGATCGCAAGCCCAAATTTATCGGACAACGCCCGCACCCGCACCAGCACCCACGCACTCACCACGCACAACGATCACAGACACCCCGCGACACTCGAGTTTCTCTGTAATCAGTTGCGTAACCTCCCGACTGCGGGCGGGATCATTGATTACAGTAACATCGCTGCAGCATGCACGGATGATCGCTGTCGGGTCGAGCACCTCCTGCCCGCCGGTCATCGCCGAGACCCGGTTCTGCAGAACGATCACCAGAAGATCTCTGTTTTTTGATTCCGCATCGATTAATGCCTGCAATCCTGAATGCAGTAGCCCAAAGTCACCAATGATGGCAATACTCCTCCCGACCAACCCTGCGCCCGTTGCAGCACTGATTGCACCGCCGAGCGCGTAAGCAACGTCCACGACCCCTGTTGTCGCTGTCCGTATCGAGCAGCCCATATCTCCAGCGACAAGTAGGCTTTTTCCGGCGGTACCGGCAAAGTTACTCTTTATTGTCTTCACAGCCTCGTACACCGGCACGAACGGGCAGTCGTCACAGATATTTCTGGAGAATCCACGATTTTCGAGTGTTTCCGGGGTTATTTCGACAGCGATCTCATCGTTATCGATGTTCTCGATCGCAAACTCGATGTCAGCCTCAGAGAGACCCCCATACGGCAGATGCCCGGACCGCTTTCCGAGAATCTTTCCGGACTGCGGCTGCAACTGGCATTCGATCACAGGCTCGGTCACCTCAACGATCAGCGCGCGCCGATCCCCGATAAAACCGGTTATGAGGTTCACAGGCAGCGGATTCACGAACGTTAGCGAGAGATGTGGAATCTTGGGCTTTCTCCCCGTCGCAGTCTCGGTCTTGTTCCGGCGGAAAACCGATTCAACGACCGCTGACGCGTAGCCCGACGAGATGATACACGCCCGCGCCCCCGCGCCCCCGGTCTCCGTCTCCGCCGCACCCGTAACTTCTGTGGTGCAGAGGTTGAGATGCGACGCTTCTGAGAGGCTCTCCATCAGCGGATACGCGTCCCTGTGAAACAGTTGATGCTTGCCGCTTATTGAGTATTCCCAGATCGATCTATCGAATGAATGAGTTTCCGCTGGTTCCCAAATACCCTTTTGCGGAATCGTGTACGCACATTCGGATTGCAGCAGTTCACCGGTCACCCGGACGATTGCCGGCGTGCTCACCAATTCAGAGATGCGGTATGCCGCAAGAATTGCGTCGTAAGCGTTTTCCGGGTTCGGATCGAGCACCGGCGCCTCCGCAAGCAAGCCCCAGTATCTGGAGTCCTGCTCGTTCTGGGACGCTACCGCCATCGGGTCGTCCCCTGCGATAACAACGACCCCTGCGCCGATTCTGTGCGTGCACGCCGTTATGAGCGGGTCTGCGAGGATGTTCATCCCGACGTGCTTCACGATCACGACCGACCTGCCGCCGCACGCTGATACGCCGAGCGCGATCTCCATTGCGACCTTCTCGTTGATGCACCACTCCGCAGACACGCCTGTTCCCGGTTTCGATATCAGACGCTCTGCCAGATCGGTCGTCGGGTATCCGGGGACGCAGGCGATGCTCCTGACGTTGCATCTGTCGATCGCTGATGCGATTGCGTCGATTCCGGTGGTTCTTCTTCGGGTCATGGTTGTCGGATTATGGCTGGCATGATGGTAGTTATATGATTAACAAAAATAAAGAAACGGGAATGGTCGCA
>JAGGRW010000188.1 GCA_021159385.1 Methanosarcinales archaeon | reverse complement strand
ATTCGTGCCATTCGTGATCCCTACGCACTTAAGGCTACACGGGTAGGATTCAGCTACGAGATGTTTGCAACTCGAATTACCAGAGAGCCGAAAAATCCTGGTTCTGACGTTTTCTGTGGTTGATATCGGTAGCCCTCACGTGTGTGGTGGAACGCTGGTACATCCCTCTTAACTTTCTCGTCTCTGCGTCTCTGCGCCTTTGCGCCTTTGCGTTAAATCAAAGGGAACGCAAAGGCGCGAAGACGCAAAGATTGAAACCCCGCCCCCTTCGGCATCGTTTGAAAACCACAGAATCCATCAGAATCAGGAAAAATCGACAGTACCCCGCAACCACAACCCAACCACAACCCAACCACAACCTAATTGACCGAAGACCGGAAAGATTGTGAATGTGAAGACGATGAAACTGGAAGACCCAATCATACCTGTGCAGACCGCTCCGGGCATGAGAATCAGTGACCTCGTCCGCGAGTTCGGTGGATGCGGGTTCGGCGCAGGAAGGCTTGCGCAGGCGTGTGACATATACGAGGAGATGCTCGGAGACGGCTCCGCAACAAAGTTCTTCGGACTCGCTGGCGCAATGGTGCCCGCTGGCATGAGAAACATCGTATCCGGCTTAATCAGGGACGGGCACATCGACGTCCTCGTCTCGACAGGCGCAAATCTCGTGCATGACATAATCGAATCGCTCGGACTGCCACACTACAAAGGAAGCGAGGTCGTCGATGACAACGTGCTCTACCGCGAAGAGATCGACAGGATATACGATGTGTACGTGCCCGAACTTCATTTTACCCGCCTGGAAGAACATCTGATTCGCGTATTTCCGGATGTGGGCGAGCAGATCTCGATTCGAGAGATGCTTACCGGGATCGGCAAATCCCTGAGCGACCCGAATTCGATTTTGCGAGCAGCGTATGAGTGCGATGTTCCAATATTCTGTCCTGCGGTCCAGGATTCAATGATCGGGCTACATGCATGGCTTTATCGGCAGACGAACCCTCTGAACGTCGATGTCTTCGCGGACGTTCACGAGTTTCTCGATATCTGTTTCGAGTCGGAGCGGTCGGGCGCACTCTTCGTCGGGGGCGGCGTTCCGAAGAACTTTATTTTGCAGGGAACACTCATGACATCGAAGGGTTTTGACTATGCGATCCAGTTGACAACAGACCGCCCGGAATCCGGCGGATTGTCAGGCGCAACGCTCGATGAGGCGAAATCGTGGGGAAAAGTCAAAAAAGATGCGAAATCGGTAACCGTATATGCGGACGCAACCATCACACTGCCGATCCTCGTTGCTGCGGTGCAGAGCAGGCTCAACGGCTGACAGTTGACAGTTGACCTCGCCTTCGGCATCAGCGGCAACCGCCACGCCCAGCCAGCAAACCCGCAACCCCAAGCACAAAGCCACCCGGGTCGGCAGATACGCCGCCCAAATTCCCCGCCACGACCACCGCCTGCAAAGATGCTGCTGAAACGATCTTCTGGCAATGCCCCAAAAGTTGCCAGCGTATTATCAGCGATGCCGCGGATGCGAGATCAACCCCCTCTACGGCTAAAACTTATGTTTGCATGCATCCGGAAGACGAAACATGCAAGAGATTGAGATGTTCGCAATCAGTAAAACCCAATGTCTCAACTATCTTCATATACTTGGGCAAAAGTTCTCGCTTACCCATAACCACTGGAGCTCTGTACACATTCTCATCTTTTTCTCGTTCAAATATCGCATGGCTGGTACTTTTCTGCCTGACAAATATGGCACCACCATGAGTAAGAAGCCTGGCAAACTTCTTGCTCGACATTGGTGGGATTCTTTTAGGCAACGGCTTCAACCTCAAAGGTTATGTTTTCAGAATAAGCCCAGTCGTATGAAGGTCGCACATACTCCACATCTTCTATGAGGAATTCCCGGAGAACTTCCAGAGGAACCGACTGTATTTCACCAGTCAATCTGTTCTCTTCCATGTAAGACACATATTCTCCGCATGCCTCCTCAAGCATCCTTTTGGCTTCTTCGATGCTTTCCCCCTGACTGGATACGTTAAGTTCCAGGCACAAAGCCACGTAATAATCGCCCGCTTTTTTAAGTATACCTGTCAATCGCATAGTTACCATGTAGATACTACCATCAAGATATAAATTTGCCCCGCATTCCACACGCATCCGACAACCCCGGCGGCAATCGCCCCGCCACCGCCACCAACCATCCTATACTGCCGCATCCTTGCCCGTTTCTTTCTTCGTCCTCGTGACATGAAATGTGGAACACTTAGAAATAAGCGTGAGCCTATGCATACAGAGCTCAGCAAGTTTTACTTTTAAGCCCCCGCACCCCCACCAAAACTATAACATGCTGCCCGCACCTAAACAACCCTTATGAGCGCAATGCGGACACATTACGCATCCGGGATCACACCGGATATGAACGGCAGCACAGTGACAGTTGCGGGCTGGGTGCACGAGATACGCGATCTTGGCGGAATCTGCTTTCTTGTTCTGCGGGACCGGAGCGGGTTTGCGCAGGTTACCCTTGTCAAGAAGAAGACGGACCCCGACCTCTTCGATACTGCCAGACGGTTGAACCGGGAATCTGTAGTTCTCGTAAGTGGGGCTGTTAAGGCGGCAGAACAAGCCCCGAACGGCTACGAAGTGATCCCGCAGAGCCTGGATCTGCTTTCGGAATCGGATTCGCCCCTGCCGATGGATGTTACAGAGAAGGTCGGCGCGGACATCGACACCCGTCTTGATTCGAGGTTCATCGATCTGAGACGGAGAAAGACGCTTGCGGTATTCACAGTCCGCCACCACGTCCTCCGGGCTGTGCGCGAGTTTCTTGAGAGCGAGGAGTTCATCGAGGTTCACACGCCGAAGGTGGTTGCGGCTGCAACCGAAGGCGGTACAGCGCTCTTCCCGATCACGTACTTCAACAGGGAGGCATTCCTGAACCAGAGCCCGCAGCTCTACAAACAGATCCTGATGGCGTCAGGCATCGACCGGGTGTACGAGATCGGCGCAATCTTCCGCGCAGAGGAGCATGACACCCTTCGGCACTTAAACGAGGCTACGTCTATTGATATCGAGGCGAGTTTCGCGGACCAGTTCGATGTGATGGAGATTCTCGAGCGGCTGATCGGTTCCGTGTACCTGCACGTATCACAGAACTGCGTGCCGCAACTACGGGAGCTCGGAGTCGATCTGACCGTCCCGAAGCTGCCGTTTCGGCGCGTGAAGTACGATGAAGCGATCGATATCGCGCACAGCGCGGGTCATGAGGTCGAGTGGGGCGACGACTTCGGAACTGCTGCCGAGCGCGCGATCGGAAGCGAGATCGGCGAGCACTACTTCCTGATCGATTGGCCTACGGTGATTAAGCCATACTACACAAACCCCTACGAAGAGGACGTGCGGTACAGCAAGTCATTCGATCTGATGCATCCGAGGATGGAACTCGCGTCAGGCTCACAGCGCATACATTCCTTTGATCTTCTCCGCGAGAGGATCGTCGCGCAGGGACTCGATCCGGACGGTTTCGAGTTTTATTTGAAGGCGTTTCGGTACGGGATGCCGCCGCACGCCGGATGGGGGCTCGGGACCGAGCGGTTGATCATGACCATGCTGCATGTCGAAAATATTCGCGATGTCGTGTTGTTCCCCCGTGACCGAAAACGGCTCTCGCCTTAGTTTTAACTTTGTTAAAATAAAATTATATACACGTAATCTTTAAGAGGCTGTATTTGATAGGAATGTTTGTGCCTTGCGGCACGGAGGGAGATTCTTGAGAAAGACACCTATAGCAACAGCCATAAATCTACTGCTGGAATCGAAACCGATGTTCAACAACCGAGATGTGCTCCGTTCGACATACATCCCGGATTACCTTCCACATCGAGATCGAGAGGTTGACATCCTCATCAATATACTGATCGTGGCTTTGCGTGGAGATACGCCATCAAACATCCTCATCTATGGAAAGACCGGGACAGGTAAAACAGCGGTTACCACGCATGTTGGAAACGAGATAGAACGAGTGGGTAAAGAGCGCGGGATACCCTGTCATGTCCTGTACACCAACTGCGGGATCATCGACACACAGTATCGACTGCTTGCCAGTCTTGCGCGGAACTTCGGCAAGAAGATTCCGATGACCGGTTGGCCCACAGATCAGGTATACTCTGAATTTAAGAGTGCGCTCGATTCAAGGGAGCGGGTCGTGATCATCATACTCGATGAGATCGATAAGCTCACAAAGAAGGGCGATGACGTTCTGTACAACCTGTCGCGGATCAATTCGACGCTAAAGCACGCTAAAGTCAGTCTTGTGGGGATCTCAAACGATCTGAAGTTCACAGAGTTCCTTGATCCAAGAGTCAGGAGTTCTCTCGGAGAGGAAGAGATCGTCTTCCCGCCATACAACGCTGAGCAACTGTCAGACATCCTGCGTCAGCGCGCCGAGGTCGCATTCAGCAAGGGAACCCTGAACGAGAACGTGATCTCGCTATGTTCAGCGCTTGCGGCAAGAGAACACGGCGATGCGCGTAAGGCGCTCGATCTGCTCAGGATATCAGCAGAACTCGCAGAACGAGCCGGACTGGATCATGTTGAAGAGTTCCACGTCAGAAGAGCGCAGTCCGCAATCGAGTCAGACCGCGTTGCAGAGGTCGTGCGCACGCTTCCGACACAATCCAAAATGGTTCTGTACAGCATCATGACGCTCAACAGAGCCCCGGAGTTAATTCGGAGGACTGGCAAGAGTGGTAATGGCGGTAATGGCGGAGGAAGGAATATCATGTCCACAGGAGAGGTCTACCAGACCTACAGGAGCATGTGTAACATGATCGACCTCGATGTGTTGACACAGCGGCGCATAACCGAGCTCATCACCGAACTCGACATGCTCGGGATCGTGAACGCCATAGTCATCAACCGCGGACGATACGGCATGACAAAGGAGATATCGCTTGACACTCCACCCGACCACATATTCCGCACGCTCTCAGGAGACGCGAGGTTGCAGCCATTACTGGAGATGAGACCCGGCGCAATCCAGATGCAACTGGGATGATTTGGATAACCTGGAGGAACATGGAATGGATCGTTGGGATTTAAGAGCATGATATACAATAGGTGATGACATGGCGTCTCAGATAATACATATCGTGTCCCCGACAGACGAGGGACCGAAGCGGAGAACAGTTGAAGTAGCACCTTATGAGTTCACGATAGCAACCCGCGCCAAGTGGGAGGTGGTCGTTTCCGACGAGGATATGACGATTGCAAAGGGCGCATTTGAGAAGATCAGAATCAAGGAGATCATACTCCAGAGGGACCTGATCGCGCTCCCGTGTTCATTCACAAGCCATGCACTCGCATCAGTGGTGCGCGTGGGAACCGGGACCGGAGCAGCACCTGTTGAAACCGACCGACATATCAGGATTGCGTATATTCTCGGACAGGAGACCGGTGAGATTGCGAAAGGGGACTTGCTCACAGTGTTAAACGTCCTGCCGATCATGTTCACACGAGAAGCAAGAAAACCGATTCTGATAAAGGATTGACAGATCGGATGGTCGATCCCGCTCTGGTCGTTTCGATGTTGTCGGACGGAAGGTGTCCGGCAGCAGACCTCCGTACTTTTTTGTTTGATTGCGGTCTCGTCGATTCGGAGGAGGAGTATCGCTCGCTCCTGCGCGAGATAACGATTGCGCTTGCAAGAGAGCAAGTGTTAAGATCTGTTCCCGATGATTCGGAGGTGCTCCATGCGATACGTGCGCTCGATGACGTAAACGAGATCCTGAACACGATATCGGAACGCCTCTCTGACTGGTATTCCTGCTATGAGTGGGATGGGGAGAGGGAGCGGAAGGAAGCGGGAGAAGGAGAGGTTTCGGGATCGGATGAACTGGCTGGGGTAGTTATGGGGCGGAGCGACCTTCCTCCGGTTATGCGCAGATTTGCACGGAATTTGACCGAGTTGCACGAGAGTCGGACCATGCTAATCGAGCACGTAGAGGACGAGATGACCTTTATTGCGCCGAACCTGACGAACCTTGCAGGCGCTCTTGTTGCCGCGCGGCTTCTCGGGATTGCTGGCGGGATCGAGAAGCTCTGCATGATGCCAGCAAGCCGCATCCAGATTCTTGGTGCAAACCGTGCGATGTTTCGGCACCTGCGCGGCGCACCCGCGCCAAAGCACGGCATAATCTTCCAGCACCCCTGCATCCACAGAGCCCCGCGCAGGCTGCGCGGCAGGATCGCGCGGGCGTTCGCATCGAAGCTGGCAATAGCTGCGCGGATCGATTATTATGGCGGCGGGGTGCATGGTGAGCTTGCAAGCGAGCTGGAAGCGCGGATTCGGGAGATCGGGGGAAGGGGGACGTTGTGACTGTGGTGCCGCAGAACCAGAACTAACCTGAACAACCCAACCCGAACCGGCTCATGATCACGATCCGGAATCCTTCGCAGTCGCACTCTTCGTGCCGCCCCTCTCCATATTCTTAACACTCTTCCTCCACAGTTTTCTTCCGACTGAGAAGAATATGAGGACATGCATTCCCACAAGCGCAAGCCGGTCTGTCGTGATCGGAGCAGGCGACTGCAACACGCCTGCCATACATGCGATTGTGTAGAGGGCAAGCAAGAGGAGACCCCCTGATGCGGCAAAGAACGCCAGTGAAAACGGGCGTGCTCTCTTATTCATATACGCCCGGACCCGGGCAAGGACACCACGTACCTTCGAAAATCGGTCAGCAGACAAGCGCACCCCCCCTCACTTTATCGACTCGTCCCAGATACTCGCTCAGACCAAACGGCAGCATCCGCTCAACAAGATACCTGCTCCACATATAATATAAAGATACATATATAATCAGCACAATGGACGTCACGCCGACCATGACGACATCGGAGTATATGAGGTCCGTGAGAATCGTTGTGATCGGTATCACGAGTATCGGAACGAAGACCCATACCCATATCGACTGGTTGCCCCACAACCGAAACTCGAATGTGATCTCAGCCCACCACAGGATGAAGAGCACAGCCATGACGTACGGTATGATCGGTCCGTAAGCCCGGAGCAGGTAGACAAAGACCGCAAGCGTCACGTTGACGAGCAGAACCAGCCGAAAGAACCGGAATATCTCGGTTCTGACATCGACGATCTCCGCACCCTGACTCTGCGGTCGGTCTCGCAGCCGGTCGATGTTCGTGTTCATGTACTTGAGTTGTGCAGCCACATCATTCATCGCAACCTGCGACTCCACGATGTCGTTTAAAATCGGTTCGAGGCGTGCGTATATCCCTTTCTCAAATCCGAGATCGAGCAGATGCTCAAAGAGAATGCTCTTCTTGATGAACCGTATGCCCCCAAAAAGCGAGCCTGTGCCGATCACAAGAAGGATCGCGTTCAGGATGAAGTCCATCGTCTCGAATTCCCCGGTGAGATTGTACATCACCGGAAAGATCGAGATCGCTAGCAGGTATACCGAGGCGCACAGTACTGAGAACGCCCCGAACTTCTCTTTTAATGCCAGCCCTTTCGTTTCTATTCTGCCATTCATCTGTTTCATCATCATACATCCGATGGACTCGTACCGATTTTTTATAGTATGTCTATATTTCCACTCCTTAATCAAAAAATCGTTTCGCGCCCTTGACCGTGCCCGAAGTTCCGATCACGCGAACAGCGACACGAGAGCCCCCTACCTCGCATATCGTAGCGATTGCGGCACGCGTCTCAAGCGTATGCGTATGCACGCATCTGATGATCCCCCATCCACGTCCCTTCCCCTGCGCACCGTCGAACAAGAGCAGGCTCATTCTGCATTCGCTTGCGCCGGAATCTCCGAGAAGCGACAATGCTCCCCTCTCCAGCTCCCGATTGAAGTCGCGTCTTGCGATCGGGTTCTCGGAGAGCATCTCAAAAGCGAGATACCGCCTCCGTTCACGCAACGATGGGAGTAATCGCATCACCATTTTAACACCTCTGATTCTGATTACTTCTGTGGTTCTCAAGAGATGCCGAAGGGCGTGGTTTTTCAATCTTTGAACGAAAATCGCAGTTTATGCCGTTAAGTATACTACTATGAGAATTTTTATTATTTTCTGGGTGATTCGAAAAACCGCAGAGAGCGCAGAGGGACGCAGAGAAAAAGAACCTCCCTCTGCGAGCCTCCGCGTCCTCCGCGGTTAATCTTTGTTGACATGATCCACTTATCCGGAATAAATTAAAAAGTCTCACACCCCACCTACCTCCTCATCGCTTCTGTCGCCTTTTCCTTCTTCCGCACCACCATCAGGTAGACTGACATGGTTGTGCAGTACACCCCAACGATCATGAAGACGCAGCCAGTCCAGAGCAGAAACATCCACGGCACGATTCTGATTGTGATCGGCACCACCGCTTCGGTTGATATGTGCGAGCGCGTTCCATGAAACTGAATATATATGTCACGCTGAATACTGCGGTCGATCATCGGGTTGTGGATATCCCCATACTGCCCGGTCTTTGAGAACTCGGTCTTGCCGGTGCAGTAGTATTCGCCATTCTTATACACCTTCGGGTACGCGACCTGCGCCCATGTACCATCCGGGTTCTGGATGACGTTGAAATCCGTAAGCTCCACACTCCAGCCGCCGCCCAGTTCCTTCACAGTGCCCAGTTCGGTGACGTCGTAGATGACGTCGTGGGTGACATCAAAGGAGGTGGTGACGATCGCACCAAAGAGCACGAAAACGAAACCAAGATGGATCAGGTTGATTCCTGCTGATCGGAGCCGCATACGGCCATGTGTTCGTCTGAAATCCCTTAAGAGTTTGTAGATTGTGGCAACGAACGCGAATGAAAATGATGGCAGAAACGACCATACCGAGATCGATCCGAGCAATCTCACAGCAATCGAAGAGGATCGATAGAATTCGCCTTTTACATCCAGCAGCGTGTGTGAGGGTAAAAGCGCAAGCGCAAGCGAGGTGAACAATACGAGGAGTATTGCATATTTCAGATATTTGTCGTGTATCCTGCCGTGCAACATGCAGACGCCGATTATTACCGTCAGCAGCAGCACAGGAATGTAGCACCAGACATTGAAGAACTCCGGCGGGATTATGATCTTTGTTCCGAAGATGTGCTGCGATATAAAGCTGTACGTAATGCCCCAGAAGCATACAAATGCGATTATCGTGAGCAGAACGTTCGTCCAGAGAAAGGTGTTGCGTGGCGCGAAGACGGACTTTACTGATGTACTCACAACAACAGTCCGCAGGAACTTCCTGATGCCGAGCAGGAGTGTAGCGACAAGTGTAGTTATTATGCCAAGAACCAGCAGTCCCGCGGTCTCGGTTCCGGGAAAGTCGTGGAGCGAGTGAATGATCCCCTCTCTTGTAATGAGCGTTATGTAGATCGTTGCTACGAACAGAAATATCGTAGATACCGGCGCTGCGGTTGTGTAATCCCTTCCTTCGCGGTATCTGGCGAATATGTGTAGAACTATCGTCAGGAGCATCCACAGGACAAGTGTTGCAGTCTGCACCGGGTCCCAGTTCCAGAATCCACCCCATCCGCTGAGTTTGTACGCCCATGCACCGCCAGTTGCCATGCATACCGAAAGCCAGAACCATGACACCCTGATCCATTGTCTTGCGATACTGTTCCACCCCGAAACTCCAGTCATCAGATGGACGATGGCAGCAGAGGCTGGAACGATCACTGCTACGTAGGACACGAATGTGACAAACGGGTGGATGACCATCCAGATCGTTATGAAGACCGGGTTTAACCCGTTACCGTCTTTCGGGATGTAATCGATCATATCGAAGATCGACCTGAACGGCTCTGATTTTATGCAGAGCAGAAGGATAAAGATCGATATTACCAGTGCGACGAGCTCTGTTCTTCTGTGCAGGGAATTTCTGAACCCGTATTCCTCCATCATGACCCAGACAGCGAAGACGGACGCCCATGCCCAGAAGAGATACGTTCCCTGTTCCCCCGCGAGAACCGCTGCTACTTTGTACAACAGCGGGAGATCGTTTGAGCAGTACTGCCATACGTACAACAGACCATAATCGCTCATCACGAAGTGGTACACCAGAATCGACATCGCAACACTCAGGATGAGAAGCGTCGCCCGTGTCGCTGCCATGATGAAAAACGGATCGATTTTATATCTTTTGCTATCGTGAATGAGCAGTGCTATCGATGCGAACAAACCGAAGACAAGTCCGGCATACAGCAGAATTTCCCCGACGATCATTTCAGCCGCTTACTCCTGATTCTGTACAGTAACACAGTGGTTAATATTATGAGTAAAATAATTTCAGCAAGGAGCAAATCTCTTTTCAGGAGCGTCGTTTCGAGCGCGCTCTTCGACTCTGCCACAGTGAGCATCACAGGTCTCGGATCGCTCCATACGCCGCGTGAATCGAGCGACTGGACAAGAATCGTGTGCCTACCTGCAATCCACCCGGTTGTGTTGATCTCGGCGGTGGCTTCGGTCGCCTGCCCGTAGTATGCCATACGCGTGAACGCGAGCGGAGTTCCCTCCCCTCTCTCGCCAATGTTGTCAACGAAATATTCGATGTACCTGACCTCCATCTTCCATCCGGTCACAACCAACACATCCAGAACCGCGGGTTCTCCGGCATAGACGTGATCCGGCATGACCGTGATCTCGGCTACGTGCGGGATCACATCGAAGACCTCGAGGGTGTGGAACGTGATCGGGTCCCTCCCGCCATGACATACATAGCAATCCGCCTCGATTCCGTGTGATGTAGTGCTCATGCCGGTTGCATTGAACGGGGGGTTTCCGCCGTGATTGGTGTGACATTCCCTGCAGTTCCTTATACGAACGCCTGCGACCCAGCCAGCCCACCCAGGGTCCTGCGCGCTTCCGAGCGGATACGGGCTGTAGTGAAACGGCGTGTCAGTAACATTATGACACTCGGTGCATGTAAATGCCTCGGCTACATCGACCTCTCGCACCTCGCCTGTGATCATAACTCCACCCCGCACCTCGCCTGCGCCATACGTCAGTGCATGTACCTCTGTGAAGTTCGTATCCCGATCGTGGCACGCGTAACAGGATTCATCCGCACTCAAAACCCCATCCCCACCATAAGCGTAGGTGAGGTTGTGGAACTGATCCGCTTTTTCGTTATGGCAGAGCGCGCATGTGTACGTCATGTTCACGTCTTCGACGATCGCGTCCGAGTAATGTGCTATCCCGTACTCGGGATGGCACTCGAGGCACTCGATCGTCGCCTCGTCCTCAAACTCGCCCAGCCTTACATGCTGCGGGTGGCAGTTGGTACACTCGATCCCCGCGCCGCTCGGAGCAAGCCCGAAGTAGCCGCCCACGACCTCTGACGGCTCATGAAACCTGCTGACGCCGGTCGTGTTGTGGCACGGCTCGATGCAGTTCACAGCCATGCGACTTTCGTTACCCCCATAGGATGCCTCACAAAAGTATCACACAGATGAGTAATTTAAAGATAATGGTTGAAGTATGCATCATAGACAATGTTATCAGAAAGAGGCGGTTGCGGAGGATTGATCTTCACCGAACCCGATGGACTCTGTGGTTGTCTTTCACGCGAGAGGAGAGACCATCAATCCTTCTTCACAATCAGGTGTGAGACCCCATAAGCCCCAAGAATGTCAGTCGATGTCTTTGCAAACTCTGTCTCGATCTGCTTGAAATACGCGAGATCGATAGCAGGATCGTCAGGATTGTCGAGGTCATCGACCGCTCCAACGCCCCGAACATCTGCACAATCTACAGCATCATCAGCGCACCCGCGCAGAAGTTCAATCTTCTCATGCAGATCGCAGTCGAGATAAATCGTCTTTCTGACCGTTCTGAACCCATCTACCGAAATTGCGATCTCGTAGTCGCCTGCACGGAGCCAGCTTGCGACGCGACCGGATCTGTCGGTGTGCAGCGTAACGTCGTTGATCATCACATCAGTGTCGACGGGAGACCCGTCGTCGCGTGTTACGGTTATGCTCATATTGTGTCGTGAAATCTTATCTGATCCAACCGATCCGGTCGATCCAACTGATCCAACTGATCTGATCGGTCTGATCGATCTGATACGCGGCACTGGAGCGTCAATCTCCGGAACGGTTGCTGCGATGTCCGTTACGTTCTTTTCATCGGATCGCACAAGCGCATCCATCTCGGATGACCACCTGCGTGCAAGTGCAATCACAAAGTCGTTGTACTGGTACACGCCAGCAGAAGACCTCCCGATGGCGGCGATCGTTGATAGCGCGGAATCGCCAACAAGGTCATTGCAGACCGCAGCAACAACAGAGCCTCCTTCGATCACAACGGCTGCGATCTCCTCTGTGCGCCCGTCTCCGTCGAAGAGGCGTATGCATCCGCAGTGATTCGAGTCAAGGAGTGACGCGAGCAGGTCAGATACGTCAGCGTCGTCGTATTCTGTTATGAGATTGCCTTTCGGAATCATCGTATATCACCTACCCGTGCGTTCGTTGATTCCGGCGATTGTACGCCCAATCCGAGCGTCAACCGATCCGAGAGTGTGAATCCCCCTGCCAAATTTGAGTTTAAGTCCAATCTCAAGCACCCCAACTATACCTGAATATAGTTGGGGTGGGTGTATTCATAACGATTTTGGTCTCGATGACTCAGGCGGGGGTTTATTAGTTTAAGTCAGATGACATATAGACTTAATACAACAGACCACGATGCTTTTTGAAAGAGGATCGAACAAATGCCAACGATACATAGACCCCGAAGAGGATCACTTGCATTCAGCCCGAGAAAAAAGGCGAAGAAGCCGATCGCACGATTCAGATCGTGGCGAACGGATGCAGAAGAGGCAAAGATACAGAGTTTTGCAGGATATAAGGTCGGGATGACCCATATTTTGATGATCGACGACCGTCCGAAGAGTCTCACATCCGGCATGGAGATCGCTGTGCCTGTTACAATCGTCGAAACTCCGCCGATGCGTGCTGTTGCGATACGTGCTTACACCAATAACGAATATTATGGGATGAAAACGATTGCAGAGTCGTGGGAAGGCGGAACGACCGAAAATATTGAACATGCTGTTGCGGATGGCAATGTGGACGAGATTCGCATGGTCGTTCAGACGATGCCGCGTTCTGTCACCGGGATCCCAAAGAAGAAGCCGGATACGATGGAGACGCTTGTTGCGGGTGGCGATGCTGCCGCGCAGTTCGAGTACGCAAAATCAATTCTTGGAAAGGAATACAACGTTGCGGATATATTTAATGTTGGTGAGTTCATCGATGTTGCTGCGATTACCAGCGGAAAGGGGACGCAGGGACCTGTGAAGAGATGGGGCGTCCAGTTGCAGAAGGGCAAGCACGGGCGCACCGGAAAGAGGCGGCACATCGGAAATCTCGGTCCGTGGACTCCATCGTACGTGCGCAGGACTGTGCCGCTGATGGGACAGACCGGCTACCACCAGCGAACCGAATTCAACAAGCACATCATCAAAATCGGCACCGACGGAAGCGATGTGACCCCGAATGGCGGATTTGTGAACTACGGTATCGTCAGAAACGGATATGTGATGATACACGGGAGCCTCCCCGGACCCTCGAAGAGATTGATCCGGATGCGGCGCGCCATACGCGGTAAATCGCAGTCAGATGTTCCCGCAATCAATCACATCAGCAAGCAGTCGCAGCAGGGGTGATCCAGATGAAAGGCACAGTTTTAAATTTATCAGGGAGTCCTGTACGAGAGATCGACCTCCCGACAGCATTTTCCGAAGATTATCGTCCTGACATAATCAAAAAAGCGGTTCTTGCCGCACAGGCGAACAGGAGGCAACCGTATGGCACATCCAGGTACTCGGGCATGCGAACATCCGCGCGTTCGCTCGGGTCAGGCAGGGGAATTGCACAGATACCGAGACTCGTCAATTCGAATCGGGCTGCACGGGTTCCGCAGGCAACAGGCGGCAGAAGGGCGCATCCACCGAAGGTAGAGAAGGACTGGAGCGAGAAGATCAACAAAAAGGAGCGGAGACTTGCGATCAGGTCTGCAATCGCTGCCACGATCATGCCAGAGCTTGTTCGTGCCAGAGGGCACAGGCTTGAGGAAGATTGCCAGGTTCCACTAATCTTAGAGGATGCGTTCGAGAGTTTGACGAAGACAAAGGACATTTGCGGGGTGCTACAGTCGATCAACCTCTGGGAGGATGTGCTCCGTGCCAAGAATGGAAGAAAGATACGAGCTGGCAGAGGAAAGCTCCGCGGCAGGAAATACAAACACCCAAAGAGTGTCCTGATCGTGGTATCCGATTACAGCGGCGTCGAGAAAGCCGCGCGCAACCTCGCTGGCGTGGATGTTGTGACGTGTGATCGGTTGAACACCGAACTGCTCGCACCGGGCACGCACGCAGGCAGACTAACGATCTGGACAGAGGGCGCGATTGCGAAGTTGTAGTTGTGTAACGGTTTCGATGGTTGAGCCATGCCGGCAACTTGAGCACCATGAGGCGGTCGCGGGCGACTGCGATTGCCTTGGGAATGTCGCTCGATGCGACGGCACGGCTACGCTGCAATCCACATCATCAAGGTTGGGGATTGTATTCGACGGTTGGTCAAGCTAGCTGCTTAAGATAGTGTCTCATCCATCAACTTAATTTTTAGACAATTTTATAATCCAGCCCCAGCCGTGCCACCCCGCAATGAATTCGGAAGCATCCTTCGCGCTTGTGGCTTGCTTACCCGACTTTAGCCCCCGTGGGGAATTATTTTTTTGCTATGCCCAACCTAGCCACCCTGCATTGCGGGGCAATACTCAAATACTAAAAAATTGGCACAACGATACAATCAAGGAATAAACCCAAAGTAAGAGAAAGGCTATAGGAAGGGCAAAACAGCCTATTCTCCATGGCCATTTTCCAGAACACAAACATCCCTTTTCTATTTCTTCCCTTGCTTTATAGGGTAATGTTAAATTGTTCGGTTCTTCAAAAAAACTCCCCTCTATTTGGGTTAACTCCTCTTTCCATCCCTCGCAAGCCCTTTTAGCAGGCCAAACCAATAAAAAGCCAAGAATGCAGAGAACAATACCAATAATTGGGAGAGCGATCCTGATTCCAGTTATGTGAGAGAAATTGTCGGATTTAACTTGAAAACTCGTAATATACCCGAGAAATAATATAGAATGACTCGTAAGGAAGATCATCAATCTTTCGTTAAGAAGGCGATCTTCATTCCGCGCTAATTCCTGATAATATCTATAAACCTCAATCTTTATTTCATCATAGGACAATCCTTGAGATTGATTAGTCTTGTTAGATCCCTGTGTTTTACTTTTTTTCCTCGAAGCATTATTAGACATAACAAACCCTCCTACGAAACGGTTCAAAGTCACCCAACCCCGCACTCGTGTCCAGAGCCTGTACATAGCGATTCATCGTTCCGCGCATACAATTCCTGCGTCCCGATATTCACCTCTTCACAGGTCTTACGGATGATCCCTGTGCCGCTGCAACCGTCTCCAACCGGAATCTTCCCATGATACTTCGGCGTCATCACCACATGATCAGTCAAAAACGTTATCGTGCATAAATCATGG
>JAGGRW010000163.1 GCA_021159385.1 Methanosarcinales archaeon | reverse complement strand
GATGAAACGATTGATGGTGCTCCTTCGTACGTGTCTGGTGCCCATTGATGGAATGTATCCATGTACCTTGCGGCAGCAGGTGTTGGCGAGATTATGATCGTGGATTGCGACACCGTTTATCCGAACAATCTGAACCGGCAGATACTGCACTGGGATTGTGACACAGGGAGACTGAAGATAGATTCTGCCAGAGAAAAACTCTTAAAGATGAATCCGACGATCGAAGTGGGTGCGGTATCAGAGAAGATCGATGAAAATAACGTTTTTGAGCTTGTGGGGGATTCTGATCTGATCGTTGATGCAATGGATAACTTTCATACGAGATATTTACTGAATGAGGTGGCGATAGCGAGGAACATCCCATTCTTTCATGGAGCAGTCCACGGGTTCGATGGACAGGCAACAACGATAATCCCGGGAGAAACGCCATGCTTGAGATGCATATTTCCAGAAGAACCTCCGGAAGGCGTTTTCCCAATCATTGGGGCAACATGCGGAGTTATAGCAAGCATCCAGGTAACAGAGGTTCTGAAATACATCACAGGTACCGGAACTCCTACAGCAAACAAACTCCTGATATGGGATGGATCGAATGCGACACTGAACGAGATACCTCCGGAACGAGATCCGGGGTGCATCGATTGCGGAGGTGATCGGATTGGCTGACGCGCTTCTCTTTCTGGGTGCCCGGAATCACCGGTTTGCCGGTATTGCACCACACCTCGCAAGCCCTCATGACATGTAGGTTTGCGGCAAGTGGCTTTGGAACTGATGTTCATAGCAAAGCCTCTGTGCAGATGCGAAGGTATTTATCTTCGATGAACCCCATATACGGAAACAGGAGATTGCGACCAGATTGAAACGATATACTCAATACGAACGCGCCCGGATCGTCGGCGCACGCGCACTTCAGATCTCGTTGGGCGCACCTGTTCTGATCACGCCGGATACGGGAGACCCCATCGACATCGCAATACGGGAACTTGAGGCTGACGTGATACCGATCACCGTACGAAGAGATGTGAATACGAACCGAAGAGATGTGAATGCGAACGATGACTGATGAGATCACCGCGTCCGAGATGCGGCGGATCGATGTCAATTGCAAGGGCATTGGTTTGATCCCGCTGCAACTGATGGAGAACGCTGGTGCGTGCGTCGCACGTGCGGTTCGCGCACGGTTCGGGAAAGAGCACAGCGTAGCGATCTTTGCGGGCACTGGCAACAACGGCGGCGACGCGTTTGTTGCGGCACGCCACCTTCTTGACTACCATCCGAAGATACTGCTTTTTGGGCGTGCCCGAGACATTGCAACCGACGAAGCACGCCAGAACTGGCAGATACTCCAAAATCTCGGCGCAGACCTCAGGGAGATCAGGGATTCGTCCGAACTGCGCACGCCGAACCTGAACCATGAAACGGACACCGTAGCAGATGTCATAATCGACGCCATGCTCGGAACCGGCGTGCGGGGGGGTATCCGTGAGCCGATAGCGAGCGCAATCAACCTGATCAACGCCTCCGGGGCGTTTGTGATCTCGGTGGACGTCCCGTCCGGATTCGGTTCCGGTCCGGATCATCCGGATTACTCCGACTTCGAGAAGTCTGTGCACGCAGACCTGACCGTGACAGCCCACAGGGCAAAGGTCGGGCTTTCCGAATGCCCGGAGATCACGGGAGAGGTCGAAATTGGCGACATCGGGATCCCTGCGCGGGCTGAACAGGTGGTAGGCATAGGAGACCTGCCGCCCGGTCGTGACAGGTCAGCGAGATCGCACAAGGGCGATAACGGGCGGGTGCTCGTAATAGGAGGCGGCGCATTCACGGGTGCGCCCGCACTGACAGCGCTTGCTGCGCTACGAACAGGCGCTGACTGGGTGACGGTTGCAGCTCCGCGCAACGCCGCAGGCGTGATCGCAGGGTTTTCGCCGAACCTGATCGTTCACGCGTTATCAGGTGCAGGCAGCCATCTGGTGCATAATGACATCGATACGATCAACGCACTGATCCCGAAGCACGACGTTGTGGTGATCGGGATGGGGCTCGGGCGTGAGCGCGAGACCGCGGAGACTGTCGCTGAGATCATCCGATCAAACCATGAGGCGCGGTTTGTGATCGATGCCGATGCACTGCACGCGATTCCGACGCTGATACCACTTCCACTCCCCACTCGAACGGTTCCGCTGATCCTGACACCTCACACTTCCGAATTTCAAAGTCTTGGCAAAACGACCTCGACAGTTCCAACAGTGCCAACTGTTCCCACAGACATCGATGAGCGATCCGAAGTCGTCAGGGACTTCTCTCTTAAAAACCGCGTCGTCACACTGCTAAAAGGACCCGCGGACATCATTTCAGACGGAGACGTGGTGAGAATCAACCGCACAGGCAATGCCGGGATGACTGTTGGCGGCACAGGTGATGTGCTCGCTGGCGTAATCGGCGCACTCTTTGCGAAGCATGATGCGCTCGCGTCCGCTTCGGCAGGCGCGTTCGTAACAGGAACAGCGGGCGATCTTGCGTCTTCGGAGTTCGGATTCGGGCTGCTTGCAACCGATGTCATCAGGCGCATTCCTGATGCGATGCAGAGGGACGGGACATCGCTGGCGTGAAGGATGCGGATTGGGGGGCACAAATTTCCGATTGCACCTCTGACCACCATCAACTCTGATCGGCAGTGCGACGATCAAGCGCAAGCCCAACAAGCCGCAATGGATTCGTGCTGACAGCGAAAGTCGCATCACGCTCGGTCAATCCCGCGCCCATCGCCACCTTCATCGCCATCTCATCTGTTATCAGGTCGCCGGGTGCATGTGTGTCCGTGTTCACGACGAGATCGCACCCGACATCGGTTGCAACCCGCGCAACGTGCCCGTTCGTACGGTTGTGTCCGGCTCTCGCTGTTATTTCAAGAAATATTCCATTTTCGCGTGCGCACTCGGCTTCGTCATTGGTGATAAGCCCTGGGTGTGCCAGAATGTCAATATCAGCCGAGAGTGCAGCCGCATTCGTGCCCGGTGCGACAGGTTCCACGATCGTCTCGCCATGCACAACGATGATCTCTGCGCCGAGCGATCTCGCCTTGTCAGCGAGTTTTCCGATCTTTGCTGGCGGAACATGCGTCAGTTCCACGCCGGCAAGGACTTCAATCCCCCATTCGTCCCATTCATTCTCCACGGATGAAATTTTTTTCAGCGCATCCATCACGAACTCGATATTCGTGAAATCGACGTGATCTGTGATTGCGATCGCAGAATAGCCGTGCGTGATTGCGCGGCGGACGAGTTCGCTCGGTATCAGTTCGCCATCGCTGAATATGGAATGGGTGTGCAGATCGATCATCATATCTGTTTTTGGTTCTGCGAAACCTATAAGTATCGCCTCACCGAACATATCTATGTTATGTTGGTGTTTACTGGTGTTTACTGGTGTTTGTGCTGGTATCGAAGGTGCTCGCCGCAGATGGCTGCAATTGAAATGACATTAAAATGATCGATAAAATATTATTAATTGAATTTCTAATAGTCATCGTTCTTGTCATGCTCTCTGCTTTTTTTTCATCCGCTGAGACGGCGTTTGTATCGGCAAATCGGATAAAAATGCTGCATCTGGCTGAAAGCGGAAATAAACGAGCCAGAATAATTCACAGCGAACGCCAGCATCCGGAGAAGTTCGTCACAACCATACTCGTGGGCAACAATATCGTAAACGTCGCAGCTTCAGTCATCGCAACCGCAATGTCCATGAGATACTTCGGCAACAGCGGAATAGCTATTGCAACCGGCGTCATGACGATCACAATCCTCGTATTTGGCGAGATCGTTCCGAAGACCTTTGCCGCAAAGCACGCGGACACCTATGCGCTCAGAATCGCAAGCACGCTTTTGATTCTCACAAGGATCATGCACCCACTGGTCGCAGTCTTCGGTGCGATCACAAACACGGTCTTCCGCATAACCGGGGTTCAGAAGAAGGTTAAAAACCCGTTCATCACCGAAGACCATATTAAACTGCTGATGCAGGTCGGGGTGGAAGAAGGCGTCTTTGAACGGCACGAACGGGACTACATACGCAACATCTTTGAGTTTACGGACGAATACGCAGCAAATATCATGACCCCGCGCAGGGATCTGGTCTGCATCAAGAGCGACAGCACCCTGAACGAAGCGCTCAAGAAGATCAACGAATCGGGTCATTCGAGGCTTCCTGTCCTGAAAGGCGGTCCGGACAGCGTCATCGGCATGATCTATGCAAAGGACCTGCTGAGGTTCCGTGATTCCGATCTCGCTGCAAAGACCGTTGAAGAGATACTCAGACCGATCCTGATCGTTGGGTCCGGGCGCAAGATTGCAAGGATCTTCAAGGAGCTTCAGACAAAAAAGATGCAGATAGCGGTTGTGGTGGGGAACGATGGCAAAATTATAGGAATCCTGTCGATAGAGGACATTTTAGAGGAGATCGTTGGCGAAATACTCGATGAGTATGATGTCGAGGAGATGCAGAACGGCACCTGCGCAGCCCCCATCTCCGACCCCGAACCTAAAACTAAAACTTAACTAACCCTAACCCCTCGCAGCTTCCACAGC
Source organism: Methanosarcinales archaeon (assembly GCA_021159385.1). Taxonomy (GTDB): domain Archaea; phylum Halobacteriota; class Methanosarcinia; order Methanosarcinales; family Methanogasteraceae; genus Methanogaster_C. Next base: position 11,120 of record JAGGRW010000163.1, on the reverse strand, counting down.
CGCGGCAACACCCAGAATCCTCGACTCGTCGAAGTACCGCCCGATGATCTGCATCCCGATCGGCAGCCCCCGCGTGCTCCCGCACGGTACCGATACCGATGGCACACCGGCGAGATTGATCGGAACGGTGTTCACGTCAGCGAGATACTGGGAGATCGGATCGACCAGTTCACCGATCTTGAACGCTGGCATCGGCATCGTCGGCGTGATCAGGACATCGACATCCTTGAATGCGGAATCAAAGTCCTGTTTCACGAGCGTTCGTATTTTAAGTGCTTTCAGATAGTATCTGTCATGGTACCCGGTCGATAGCGAGAATGTGCCGAGAATGATCCTCCGCTTGACCTCTTCTCCGAATCCAAGTGCGCGAACATCGGAGAACGTTGTGATCACGTCCTTGTCCTCGGTGCGCAGACCGTACCTCATGCCGTCGAACCGCGCCAGATTCGAGGAGGCTTCGCTCATTGCGATGATGTAGTAGGCGGCAAGCGCATAATCGGTGTGCGGCATATCGATCTCTGTACATGTTGCGCCAGAGTCCTCGAGGTCGTGTACCCCGTTCCGGACCGCTTTCTCGACCGCAGGATCGATGCCCTCTCCGAAATACTGTGCGGGAATGCCGATTTTTAGTCCCCGAACCTCTGCATTCGTGTCCGCACCCGCACCTGTTCCCTCACCTGTTTTCGCACCTGTTCCGGTACCCACATCCACAGATGTCGAATCCTTCGGGTCGTAGCCAGCGATGATCGAATAGAGGAGAGCAAGATCCTGCACGTTCGATGCCATCGGACCGATCTGCTCAAGCGAGTTCGCATACGAGATCAAGCCGTATCTGGATACTGCGCCATAAGTCGGCTTCAGCCCGACAACACCGCAGAATGAGGCTGGACACCGAACCGAGCCTCCTGTGTCGGAGCCAAGCGAGATCGCAACCTCTCCTGCCGCGACAGTGGCAGCGCTTCCGCCTGACGACCCGCCCGGGACACAATCCGGGTTGTACGGGTTTCGCGTCGGTCCGAAGTAGCTGGATTCGGTGGACGTCCCCATCGCAAACTCATCCATATTCGTCTTCCCGATTACGATCGCGCCCTCGTTATAGAGGCGCTCGACCACGGTTGCGTCGTAGGGTGGGATGTAGCCATCAAGAATGTGGGATGCGCAGGTCGTTTTGATCCCTTTTGTTGAGATGTTGTCCTTGATTGCGATCGGAACGCCGGAGAGTCTACCGTTTGACTCTGATTCTTCTGAATCGATCAAGCGGGCACGCTGAAGTGATTGATCTTCGGCTACTGTTATGAATGTGTTAAACTTGCTCTTGCGGATCTGCTCGAGATGTTCGGCAACCACCTCTTCGGCAGATGACTCTTTGATGCGCCGCAGCACATCGGAGATGCTTATCATGGTCATGTATGGTTGGATGCGATTACATACAATTATATAAATTACGTAAATCATACAATTCTGGGCGCCCTGAAATAACCATCCTTCTCTTTCGGGGCGTTCGCAAGGACCTCACCGGATTTCAATGAATCGGAAGCCACGTCATCCCTGAATACGTTGTGAAGCTCAAGTACATGGTACGTCGGCTCAACATCGGTGTTTATTTCATCGATCTTTCCAAAATAATCGAGTATATCATTCAACTGTCCTGCATACTGCTTCTTCTCATCTTCGCCCAGCCTTATGCGTGCAAGCAGTCCGATGTGTTCGACGTAATCAGGGGTAATCATGCGCTGCTGTTTCAGAGTCATGGTACATATTGGTATCGTTCGGGGCGCTGATGGGTCTGTTTCATCCGGTTTTCCGGTGCCGGGTATCAGATAACAAAAATTTTAAATATCATTAACTTACCTTAACGATATTATGGAAAATCGTAAAGAAAAGTTGAGGATGTCAGTGGAGGAATACTGGCAGAGAGACCTGCCCGAGATGAGGCAGAGAGAGATCGAGTTGAAACGAAAAAGCGATCTGATAAACGATGTTATTGGTCCGAGGAGGTCGGGCAAGACATATCTGATGTTCTTGACGATAGAAAAACTTGTAGATAGCGGCATTGACAAAAAAGCAACAATATATCTGAATTTTGAGGACAGAAGGTTATTACCATCGACGCCGGAATACCTGAGCGACCTCGTGGAGTTCATCCATGCCAGACGACTTCTAAATCACGATCGGGTGTATATTTTTCTGGACGAGGTTCAGCGAATCGAAGACTGGGAACAGTACATCAGAAGCATATTCGATGAATTTAAAGGAAAAATAAAGATATTTGTCTCCGGTTCCACGTCAGAACTTACGAAATCGGAACTGAGCCATCTGTTGACTGGGAGACATCTCACCACCCAGGTCTTCCCACTGAGTTTCAGGGAGTTTCTATGGTTCAAAGACATTGATTACGAGAAAGAGTATCTAACAGAGAGGGACACATCGGTAATCAAGGAAATGTTGCGTGAATACCTATCGTTTGGAGGATTTCCCGAAATTGTTCTGGCGGAATCGGGCAAAGAAGAGATTATCCGGACACTGTTCAGTGATATAATCGGAAGAGACGTTATTTCGCGAATAAAAAAGAAAAGCGAGGTCATGGATGGTTTATCTTACTTTTTATCTTCAAACATAGGAAAACCTGTAAGTTTTTCAAAGATGTGTAGGCTTTTGAACTCCAGCGGCTTTAAAATTTCTGTTCCGACACTGGAAAGATATTTTTTCATCATGAAGGAGGCATTTCTCTTCTTTGACATCAGGATATTCTCTTACAGCGTCAAGGATCAGTTGCAATACCCGAGAAAGATTTATGCGATGGACACAGGCTTTGCCAATCTTTCAGGATTTAGATTTTCCGAAGATATTGGAAGATACATGGAAAATCTTGCTGCCGTGGAATTATTGAGGAGAAAATCATTAAATCCTGGGATGGAGATCTATTACTGGAAGGACTATCAGCACAAAGAGGTGGATTTTGTTTTAAAGATCGGTCTTTCGGTAGTACAGCTGATTCAGGTGACGCATGCTTCAAATAGGGAAGAGGTAGCACGAAGGGATGTTACGGCGTTGATAAAAGCAGGAAAGGAGCTGAAATGTGATGAGTTGCTAATTCTTACGTGGGATTACGAATCAAACGATGGCGAGATCAGATTCCTGCCCCTCTGGAAATGGCTGTTGAGACTGCAAACGGGGGACTTGAGATGAAAGAACTCCTGATAGCATCCACAGTGTTTGGCTATGTGCCTGCATCCGGTTCCAGCGTCGGAAATGAAAGGATGTGTACGCTCACGCACACCGCTATCAGAATCAGCACAACCTTACCGATAACGAACGGAACCACAACAGCTGCTGAATAGCCTATCGTCAGAACCAAAAACGCAATCGACAGGATCTTTGTCTTCATTGGAATCCCTCTCCCCTCGTGCCAGTTTCTGATGTACTCCCCGAACCATCGGTTCGTGAGGAGCCAGTTGTACCACCGCTCCGAACTTCTGGCATAGCAGGCTGCGGCAAGCAGGAGAAACGGAGTGGTCGGGAGAAGCGGTAGAATGATTCCCACGCACCCGATTACAAGGCACACTGTGCCCGCGATTCTCATGAGCGCGCCGGTTACATCACCTTGCTGTCTGTTCATGTAGCTATCTCTGTCTGTTAGGTAGTCAAATAACCTACCCTAATTTTTTTAGGAAAAAACGGATTTTCCTAACTTATAATTTATAACTTATCGCCCGCCCCATCCCACAGCCCCGAGCCTACGCCCGCCACCACATCACGACCGCAGACTGCGTCTCCTGCCGGATCCCCCTGCGAGAGACGTACTGCTCGATCTGTTCCTTCACGCGGGAATCGACCTCCGCGTATCTGCCAATAAAACTCGCTACGTATCTCACTTCCTGCTCAAAGTCCCGTTTCATGCTGTAATTCACATTTTGCACATCGACAAGCCGCCCTAACCGTCGCAGTATCAGGTACGCGAAGTAATCGGCGTCGGGGTCGAACTGACCCGCGTAAGGTTCCCCTGTTATCTCTGTCCAGACCTCCTTTGCCATGTCATCCCTTCCGGCGGGCTGTATCACCGCACAGTAGCCCCCTGACGCCGCTTCCATCTTTGCAAGATGCTTTTCGAGGTCTTTCATCTGCCAGAGGAAATGAGAGCAGACCACGAGATCGAAATCGCCTCCGATTTCATGCTCGCCCACATCCAGCCAGTTCGCCTCCCTTATCTCGACGTTCGCGACCCCGCTATCCTTAAGGTTCTTTTTAAGCGACGCAATCGCCATTCCGTACGATTCGACCACCAGAATCCGTTTCACGACTTTTGCGAGCGGTATCGTCAGTGTCCCGGGACCTGCGCCGATCTCAAGAACCCTGGAGTCCTTGTTCAATATCTCGCCCAGTACTTCTACCGCTCGCCTTCCGTACTCGTAATTGTTATATCCTGCAAGCTCCCTGTGGTCTTCTGCGAGTTTAGCCCTGAACTCCGGGTCATACCCTGTTCTTGCCGGTATCATCCTCTGGTTTCGCATCTCGTCCCACGCGGCTCCCACGCAACTCCAGTCAGGTTCGTTCATTCCGCCTGCCATAATGGTCAATGGTCTCTGTTAGGTGTATAAATAAGATTCCCTAACAAAGCTCAGGTTTTGGACAATATCTGAATAAGATCACGAATAAAATTGTGAGCCTGAACTAAAACTGACGATCTTGGTTTTTCCCCCAAAACCTAATTAATTTAGGTTTTTACACCATTCCCTAATTTTATTAGGGTTTATTATTTATACACCTAACTGCCACACACTCATACACCGAAATGCCAATGTGATTAAGGAGGCACAGGAATGACAAACGTCGTTTTGATATATGGTTCGACCACAGGAAACACTGAAGAGCTGTCAGAGCATGTGGCAGCAGGGCTCAAGCAGGCGGGCGCAGAGGTCACGGTCAAGAACGTGGCGGATGCGAGCGTTGACGAACTCGCTTTGTATGATGCAGTCGTATTCGGCTGCTCCACATGGGGCGATGGTGAATTGCAGGACGATTTCGTCGATTTCCACGAGGCGATGGGCGGCATATCCCTGGAAGGCAAGAAGGCAGCGGTCTTTGGTCCGGGCGATAGCGAGGATTATCCCGACACGTTCTGTGAGGCAGTGGGCATCCTCGAGGATGCGCTGAAGAAATGCGGCGCAGAGATCGTTCTTGAGAGCCTCAGGGTCGATGGAGATGTTGAACCCGCATTTGACGAGAGTGAGACGTGGGGCTCAAAGGTTGCTGAAGCGCTTTAACCCGCTCCAGTATCTTTTTATTTTTTAATTTTACTTTTAATTTTACTTTTTTTGTGTTTTCGAAATAAGGTTTTGGAAAACCGCCCCCTTCTTAATCAGCGGTTCAATATTCCGTGCCATGACCAGATTTTCCGGATGAGTGAAAAGGTGCGTGCAACGCGAATTACAGCGAGCGCCCGAATCTGTTGCGACCACGAATCACGAGGCGCAAACCCGACAACCCGAATTTCTCGTGCACGGTTGATCGGGTCAAAATCCCCCCACAAAGCACGCACCCGCGCCGAGCGGGATCAACCGCCAGTCGATGCGGCTCCCCCTGACCGTAAGCTCGATTGCGGATCGGTCCGAGAGCCTCGGAACAGTCGGGCTGCCCGGGCATACGATCATCGGATCAGACTCTTCGACTATCGGGGTGTGCAGGTGCCCGACGATCAGCAGATCAACCCCGAGTTCCCGTGCGAGATACCAGATGCCACAGGTGCCGTCCAGCGACAACTGCCCGTCGTGGACGACTCCGATCGTGATATCCTCCACATCGAACGTGATCCGCTCCGGAAGACGCTTCTTAAGTTCCGCGCAGTCCGAGTTGCCGTGAACAGCAACGAGTTCGCTTAACCGTTCCAGATATTCGTAGCACGCAACCGACGCGAAATCTCCTGCGTGTACGACCATATCCGCGCCTTTGAGCAAGGGAATCAGGTCGTCCGGCAGTTTTTTGTCGTGTGTATCCGAGATTACGATGATGCGGGTCATGGTTATACATCGGTTGTTCTCATGTACTAATACTGACCCGACTGGCACTGACCCGACTGGCGCCAGCAGGAAAGGCACAGTACATCACGCACGCACTCCACCGGAACAGAACAGGATGTCCCCCGCCCTCGCACGCCTGACAACACTGCGAAGAATATTCTTTGCACCCACAAGGTTGTAAGAATCCTTATCAAGCACCATAACCTTCGCATCCATCCCGGCAGTGATCGCCCCGCAGTTCAGACCGAGCACAACCGCGCCCGCACGGGTACACATCCTGAGCACCTGCCGCTCATCGATTGCAAAGAGCGACGAAAGAAACCTCATCTCAGCGAAGATGTCAACCGAATTGAACATCACATTATCGGTACCGGCGGCAACCGTGAGTCCTGCTGCAAGCATGTCCGTAAGAGGCGGCACACCCACACGGGTCAAAAGATTCGATTGCGTGCAGACCACAACAGGAATCTCCCGCATGGCTACCGCACGCAGGTTGTCTGCGGATGCGTGCGTCAGATGGATCAGGAGGTCGGGATTTAAGTCGAGCGCATCACCGATGTCTGTGGAATCAAGTTCTCCCGCGTGGATTGCGAAGATTCCGCCCCGCCCCCTCGTGCGCTCCGCAATCGCCTCGCAGACGCCGGGTTCGTAATCGCTGGTGCTGCTGATCCCGATGCCATCAGCCAGTTCAAGGATCGAATCGATCTCGTCCACGTTATCAGGCGGCTCCGGTCTGCCAAGAACCGTCGCGTTCACGGAAACGCCATCGATCGCATATAAGAGTGCCTGCACCCCGCGAACACCGCCCTCCCTGAAATCAGCGAATGCGCAGGTGCCGGTTGCAGCCATGTCGCAGACGCTCGCCCGCATCGCATTCGTGAGATCGTGCGTGCTGGTATCGCGCAGCACACGATGCTTCAGCCCATCCGGCGGCTGCACGAGACTGACAAGATCTGTTACCTGCGGGTCTTTCAGAACCGAATCGCCGATGTGCGTGTGCGCATTCACAAAACAGGGCATGACGATTCCGTGTGCCCGCGCATCCACAGATCCGGATTCCTCGCAGACCTCAGTGATCACACCATCCCGCACGCAGACGTAGCCCTCGACCACATCAAAATCGTCGCCAGAGAGGATGCTTCCTGAGAGCAGATATTCACGTTCACGCATCGATACGGTCTCTGATGTTGTCGCTGTCGTTGACCCTGCTCTCAACAATAGCCTCGATCTTCTTGAATATATCCGCGATCTTCACCTTGGTCTTTGAGCCCGCAGGCTCGAGATCAGGGATCCCTGATAGCTGTTCAAGCATCTGATAGACCAGAAATAGGTAGGCTTCGGGTTCGTCGGTGATCGCGATCGAATCGCCGTCCACTCGTGTGAGCTTCATCGTGATGCTCTGCGCCTTGCCCCCGGAATCGTAATTGAGATCGAATTTCGTCTGTTCCAACCCGTCCGGGTGTTTCAAGCGGATCGCTGCGTGCTCTGCTCTCGTCCCGTAGAGCGCAACAAGGTAGCGGAGATGCGCCATGACCCGCTCCGGAACCTTCAGCCGCTCGTACTCGGCAAGCACCCTGGGGTCGTTTGTGAAGAGCGGAAACGTTATGGTTCGCCCGACGTCCTCCCCGAATACCAGAGCAAGAGCCATCGTGAGATCGTCGTGCGTGTCCCCGTCGATATCTCGCAGATGATATTCGACCAGCTCCCGAATAGATCTCCCTTCCGGATCGTTTTTCAGAACTTTTGCGATTGCAGCGCCGCCCTTTTTGATGTGCTTATCCATGTCCGCGGTGAACACACCTTTTTCGCCATTATCGGTCTTCTTTTTTCTTGGCATGTGTCTCCCTGATTGGCTTTGTGCCGCATCGGTTAAAATGTTGTGGTTGCGCTCAAGGATATGGTGCTGAAGATTCATGACAATCTGGTGCCATATTGTCTATAATTCGTCATCTCTGGATATGATATTCCATTCGGTTGGACGATTGGAGCGATTCCGAATGTCCCAAATGTTTAAGTTGATATTCACACAATTTCCATAACATCAGGTGATTGAAACGGACATAGAGATTCAAGAACTCAATACAAAGGCACAGGCGTATTGCAGAGAGATAAACGACGTTCTGGACGAGGTCAAAAAAGTGATCGTCGGACAGTCCGGTGTGCTGGACCGGTTGATGATCTCGCTCATAACCGACGGACACGTCCTCCTGGAGGGCGTTCCGGGCCTCGCAAAGACGCTCATGATAAAGACGCTCTCTGATGCGCTCGACACAGAATTCTGCCGGATTCAGTTTACTCCCGACCTCCTGCCCGCGGATATTATCGGAACAAAGATTTACGAACAGAAGACCACGTCATTTACGACTCAGAAGGGTCCGATATTCCACAACTTCATTCTGGCTGACGAGATTAACCGCGCTCCGCCGAAGGTGCAGTCCGCGCTTCTTGAGGCGATGCAGGAGCGGCAGGTGACGATAGGCGGCGATACCTACCTGCTGGATGCTCCGTTTCTGGTGCTTGCGACCCAGAACCCGCTTGAGACTGAGGGGACGTACAGGCTGCCCGAAGCGCAGATCGACAGGTTCATCTTCAAGATCTTGATCGATTATCCCTCGAAAGCCGAGGAAAAGATTATAATCCGGAGGATGACCGGTGACGTGCACCCCGATGTTCGGCGGATGATTTCAGAGAGCCGGATCCGTGAGATTCAGCAGTTCAACCGGCAGATATATGCAGACGAGACGATCGAGGACTACGTGACCGATATCGTCGATGCGACGAGGCATCCGGTTGATTACGGGCTTGACATTGGGGATCTGGTCGAGTACGGAGTCTCTCCGCGAGCGTCGATATACCTGATCCTCGCAGGAAAAGCTCATGCGATCATGAACGGACGGGGCTACGTGATTCCCGAGGACGTTAAAGCGATCGCCTTCGATGTTCTCCGCCACAGGATACTCCTGAGCTACGAGGCAGAGGCAGAAGAGGTGACAACAGACCAGATCATCGAAACGATACTCAGGACGATCCGATCGCCATGATTGAGGGGCAGTGGTGAGTTAAGGAGGAGTCGAGCAGAGTTAAGTCAAGAGAGAATCATCGAGGGAGAATCATGCCGGAACGGGTGCGAGAGGTCATAAAAAACGTACGGAAGCTTGAGATCAAGACTCAACGGATGGTTGAGGGCATCATCTCAGGATACTACCACTCGGTATTCAAGGGCAGAGGGATCGAATTTTCAGATATCAGGGAGTATGCCGCAGGCGATGACATCCGTGCAATCGACTGGAACGTGACCGCACGAATGAACGCACCGTTTGTGAAGGAATTTATCGAGGAGCGTGATCTGACCGTCTACATCATCCTTGACGTGTCAGCGAGCAATGAATTTGGTTTTGAGCGGCGAAAGCGGGATTACGGGGTTGAGATTGCGGCATCGCTCATCTTTTCTGCGCTTGCGAACAACGACAGCGTCGGGATGTTTCTCTGCACAAGCGTCGTCGAGGAGTTCATACCGCCGAGAAAGGGGCGGTCGCATCTCTTCAAACTGCTGCGAGAGATGATATACTTCGAGCCAGAGAAGAAGACGACCGATCTCAACAACTGTGTCAGACACATATCCAATGTTGCGAAGCGGCGGAGCATCATGTTCGTTGTATCGGATTTTTTTACAGAAGATTTTGAGAAGAGCCTCGGGATTCTGAAAAACCGGCATGAAGTGATCTTAATCAACGTGAGCGACCTCCGGGAGTCTGATATTCCGGATATCGGGTATGTGATGCTGGAAGACAGCGAGACCGGTGAGCAGTTTCTGGCAGATACATCCGATGCCGGGTTCAGGGGGCGATATGCCAGCCTTATGAAACAGAGGAACGACGACCTATTCGAGCGGATGAGGCGGCTCAAGGTCGATATGATCAATGTAAGGACGGATCAGCCGTTCGAGATTCCGCTGCGGCGGTTTTTCAGGCTGAAAGAGAGGAGGATGCGGTAGGATGGGGTTGGAATTGGGATTGGAATTCTCAGAACCCGCGAGACTGCTGCTTCTGCTGATCATACCTGCGATCTATTACGCTTACACGATCCATCGTAAGAAGAAGCGAGCATCTGCGCTTAAATTCAGCAATCTTGGACTAATCAAGGAAGCGTCCGGCAAAAAGCATTCGTTGCGTCAGAATCTGCCATTCTACCTCCTGCTCATCGCAATCACGCTCCTGATCATTGGACTTGCTGATCCACACATACCGCTCAAGCAAGCGAAGGAGGGCGTGAACGTGGTGCTCGTGATCGACAATTCCGGGAGCATGCAGGCGAGCGATTACACGCCGACCCGGCTTGAGGCGGAAAAGAGATCTGCCGCGATTCTTATCCGGAATCTCGATTCCAAAGACAACGTCGGAATCGTGGTCTTTGAGTCGGGGGCAACGACAGCCGCATATCTGACGCCGTACAAGGATAAGGCTCTTGAGAAGCTGAAGGCAGTCGAACCGAGAGAGGGCAAGACCGCAATAGGCGACGGGCTGGCTCTCGCAATCGACATGGCGACATCGATACCGAACAAGAAGAAGGTCGTGATCCTCCTGAGCGACGGCGTCAACAACGCGGGCGTCGTTACCCCAAGCGAGGCAATCATGTTTGCGAAGACGTTGAATATTCAGGTGAACACGGTCGGGATGGGTTCGGATGAGCCTGTCGTTCTCGGCTACGACTTCTTCGGGCGTCCGCAGTACGCAGAACTCGATGAGACGACTCTCCAGTCGATTGCAGCGGAGACTGGGGGGCGATACTACAAGTCGGTCGATGATAAGACGCTCGATGAGATATATTCAAATATCAGCCAGAATATCGAACGCGTCCGGGAGGAGACAAGCATCAAGGACTGGTTCTTTGCGGCTGCGCTTGTTGTGCTTCTGGTGCACCTGTATGTGGTCTATGGGAGGTATCGGATCGTTGTGTGAGATTGTCTGAGGAATCGCAATGAGAAGAAGACGAACGCTGTTGGCATGGACTACAATGGTTATAGTTGTGGGCATTAGCATGGCTGTGATCACCCAGTGTGCTCTTGCAGAGACCCTCGCGATCGAAAAGACCGTCGAGAACACT
>JAGGRW010000104.1 GCA_021159385.1 Methanosarcinales archaeon | reverse complement strand
ATTTACGATCAACGTCTTCAGCACAATCGAGACCGTAAACGCAGGAACAGCCAGTTTCGAGGGCGCATCGACTACTGTGGATATACCTCCTGTAGATTTGAACAAGACATTCCTGATTGTTAAAAGCAGCGACAGTGCTGATAGGAAATCAAATGCCAATGCTTTCACGATCAGAGGTCATTTCATTGATAACAATACCATAGAATTCACAAGAGAGTCTACTTCACACAATGGTAAGGTATCCTACTTTGTTATACAGGCGGACAATATAAAGGTTCAGAGTGGGACCACTACATTCGCAAAAGGAGAGGGTCAAAAGGATGTTTCGATAACTCCTGTGACAGATTACGCCACAAAGTGTTTTGTTGCGTTAAGCACGAGTTCTGATAGCAACTCAAGAGATTATGTGCACGAGTCATGGGTCACAGGAGAGTTGACAGCAAATGATACTCTGACATTGAAGAGAGCGGCATCTGGTAATTCGCAGGTCACTGTTGACTGGTTTGTAATTCGTTTCACTGATAATACAACAGTTCAGACAGGAGAAACGTCATGGAATAATTCCCATACCGCCACTCATACCCTAACAACATCAGTCAACACATCAAGAACATGGCTTTACTTCACTTCGAGGATGACCAATAATGAATTGGCTCACACATCAATAAAAGGAGAGATAACAAACTCAACGACATTGACCTTTTCCAAGCACTCTGATTCAACAGCAGGCACGGATTATGTGAGATACTTCGTGATACAGTTTCCAGATGACAGCGGTGCAACCGTTCAAAATGGAACTGCCTCAGCAGGTTCGAGTGATTCGATAGTAGATATCGGAATAACACCAGTTAATCGTGGAAGGGCGTTTGCATTTGTCACAAATGACTGTGAAGGAACCGGATGGTGGTGGGGGCGGCGGTATGCAAGATCCTACTGGATCAGTTACTTTACAGCCGACAATAACTTGAGAATGCAGCGCTGGTATACCGAAGAACCAGTAGTCCATAAATGGCAGGTTGTGGAGTGGCCCAAAGGATCGGCAGTCGAGATGCCGAGCACACCTGTGAACTGGCTCGAATGGCGGGCGCAGACTGACAATCACCTCAACACTTCGATCGGCGGCTTCGATCCGATCAATTCATCCATCGACAGCCTCACAGCCGACGGCATGACCGCAATCGATGAGGGCTTGCTCAATGCAAACGACGCCCTCACAGGCTACGAGAACGGCACGATTGTCCTGATGACAGACGGCATCGACAACGTGGGATACCACTCAATGATCGCAGAGGCTGAACGTGCCGCAGCAAACAACACCACGATCTTCACAGTCGGATTCGGTTCTACAATCGACGATGGCTTACTCCGGCAGATTGCAAACATAACCGGCGGGAAATATCACTTCGCGCCGAATGCAACGGTCTTGAAGAGCATCTTTGTGGGCATCGCAGGCGAACTCGGAAACTTCACTGCGCCAGAGCCAGAGATGGACGTATATATCGGAAACAACGCCACAATCGAAGGAAGGTACACAAACGTGACATACATCAACAACAGTGCGAATGCCACGTACTTCTACTGCACCTGCGCTGATTGCTCGGAAGGACATTACGCGTATGAGGATCCATCGAACCCGAACGTCACATCCACGGGAAACAGAACGATACTGACATGGGACATCGGAAACCGTCCGGATTATGTCATAACGGTTGGGAAGTACTGGAAGGTGACATACGATCTGCTGATCGATGGGAGGTGCAACGGAACCACTCCTGTGATCGTTTCACCATCGGGAATCACATACGACGATGGTTCAGGCACAACAATCAATGAGAGTGCGCCGGATGCCAGCGTGAATGTGGGAAGTAACGAGAGTTCGGGTATAAGTTCGGATCCTGCAGAGAATCTCACTCTCAGCAAAGAAGCAGAATACGAGGGTCCGCCCACCCGCCATCCACTCGAAGAGCCAAAGCCAGAGACCATACGAGAGTATGCATACAAACTGACAGCGCGTCTCACGGACTCCGATAACAAATCAGTAGCGTGGGGAGCTCTCGTCGAGTTCAGTGTCACAGAGGGTACGCTGTACAACTATACCCACTTCAACACCTCTGGACTCTTTAATGAGACAACGGGGGGCAGCAGCAATGATGCCGTCGTGTGGCTATGCTCGGATGCGCCCGGCACGATCCGGGTCACGGCATCTCATAGCACAGAGAACGGCACACGGTGCAACGACACACTGCTCGTAACCTTCCACTCGCTCGAAGCCCCATCCATGATCCCACCGGCTCCGCGTCCCCGCGGCGTGATCACGCTCGAGTGATGCGCCAATCGATTAGAGCCTGCCGACACGGGTTCCGGGCGGTTCACATTCGTGATGTGTCGGTCTGCCCGCCCCGCGAACTCTCGTGGTGTCACTGGAAGCCGCACCACGCCGCGGGTCAAGCAACACAATCTTTATGACCGCCCGTGAAAGAGTGGATTCAATGGAGAAAGTAAAAGCGACCGTATCTGGAAGTATTCAGAACGTTGGCTACCGGGCAAGGGTAATCGATACCGCAAGGGCGTTCGGACTGACCGGGTTTGTCCAGAACCTGAACGATGGCCGGGTCAGGATAATTGCGGAAAGCGATAACGGTAATCTGGACGGATTTCTCGATGCGATACGAATTAAAAATACTCTGATTAACGTTGATGCCGTCGAGGTGGAGCATGCTGACGCCACCGGAGATTTCGACGACTTCTACAAACTGGTTGCCGGCGGAGAGACTGACGAGAGGCTGGACACTGCTGCTGAGTATCTCAAGAAACTGATCAGTGTTACTGAGCGCGGATTCTCAGAGATGAAGGAAGAGATGCACAGCGGATTCTCAGAGATGAAGGAAGAGATGCACAGCGGATTCGGAAATCTTGACTCCAAGATGAACGTGATGATCGAGAAGCAGAACGAGATGCTCGGGCAACAGCGCGAGACCACCGCGGAGATCAGGGGATTACGAGAAGACCTGAAGAGTTACATGGATCGCAAATTCGGGGAGATCGAGAGCGAACTCGACGTGATAAAAGTCGCGCTGAAAGACAACGGAATCTTGTGTTAAGAACCGCTCCAGTCGCTTATTGTGAGCGGACAGCGATTCGATCGCTAGCTTTGATCCGATCAATTCGTCCATCGACGGTTAGTCTCCGAAGACATGACTGACGCAAATCTTAAATATTATGCAGCAAAACATAATGTTATGGTGCATAATGTTCCATTCATCGATAGGGAAGACGAGATCGCATTCCTAAATGAAGCATATTCGACCGACAGAAGCCAGATGATCATCCTGTACGGGCGGCGGCGTGTGGGGAAGACGTACCTGCTGTTAGAGTTTATGAAAGAGAAAAAACACACATATCATCTCTGCACCAGGGGAAATGAAACCGAACAGATACGATTTCTTTCAAGAATGGTAGGCGTTAGTCTGGACGATACGGCACTGGTACTCTCTCCATTTTCAGAATGGCGGACCCTTTTTATGTACCTGTACGAGAAGGCGAAGGACGAACGATATCTTTTGATAATAGATGAGTTTCCATATCTTATTACTGCAAATTCTGCTGTGACCTCCATTTTCCAGAAATACTGGGATGAATACCTCTCGAAAACAAAGATGATGCTCGTCCTGTGCGGATCGAGTATTGCAATGATGGAAAGTGAAGTGCTCGCTTATAACAGCCCTCTTTACGGGCGAAGGACCGGGCAGTGGAAAGTTGAGCCGATGAGCTTTGGGGATGCGGCTTTGTTCTTTGCAAAAGGAAGGTGTGGAGAAGAAGCGATAGAGAATTATTCGATCACTGGCGGCGTTCCGTTCTATCTGGCTGAGCTCGATCTTACGAAGAGCGCAATAGACAACATCCTGGAGAATGTGGCGAGAAAGGGGCGGTTGTTGTATGAGGAGGGCGAGATCCTGATCCGTGAAGAACTCCGCGATCCTTCTACTTACTTTTCGATACTGGAGGCGATCTCTTCAGGAAATACAAAGCAGGTCAGGATAGCAAACCGTATCGGCGTCCCATCGACAGCCCTTCCGAGATATCTGTCAACTCTCATGAGATTGGGCTATATCGAAAAGAGGGTGCCGGTCACAGAGCCGGGCAAGTCCAAAAAAGCGGTTTACAGGATAAAAGACAATTTTATGAACTTCTGGTTCAGATTTATCTATCCGTACAGGAGCTATATCGAAGAGGGAGATTATGAGCGGTTCAGGGAAATTCTGGACAGACACTTCAATCTGTACGTCTCATTCATCTTTGAGGATGTCTGCAAGGATTTCTTGAATGCGCTGAATAGAAGCGACCGATTGCCTCTGCATTTTACAAAGATTGGTAACTGGTGGGGTCATTACAGGGATCGCGGAATGAGGAGAGAAGTCGAGATAGACGTTGTTGCATTAAATGATGCGACAAAAGAGATCCTTTTTGTCGAATGCAAGTGGAGGAACCTGTCCCGGAGGCAGGCAGAGACGATCCTCGGCGAGCTTTCGGAGAAATCGCGTCATGTCGATTGGAATGATGGGGTGAGAACGGAGTATTTGGGGATTATCGGAAAGAGGATTGAAGGGAAGGATGAGTTGAGGGGAATGGGGTTTATTGTCTTTGACCTTGATGATTTTTAGCATCTCTCTCAAAAGGAAGATGAAACGCTTTCGGGACACAGAAGAAAAGGCATGGAGCTGCCCATGAACACGGTTGTGATTCTTGTTGTCCTGCTTGTTGTCTTATTGATTCTTCTTGTTCTTGTATCGCGAAGTGGGGATAAGTACATGGAAGTCGGCGAGGAGAAGATTGAGACGAGTAGTAGTGTTACAATATGCGGGATTAAGTGTTTTAAGTGTTGTCCTGGGCAATATATGAGTTGTGATAGTAATTCCCCATCAGATCCACCAGAATTATACTTAAATATAGGACAAAACTGTGGTTGCTTTGCAGATGGAACTGGTTGTTCTTAAAAATCATTTCTTATACAAATACATTTTCAAATAATTATTTAAACCAGCATTATCTACTACATCTCTCTCAAACTCCAATGTCTCTTTCGTCCCCTCGTACCTGATTGCAACCGTGTCAAGTTCACCGTTGCCAGTGGTATCATATCGCTCGAAAATTATGTTTCTGGGCGTGCCGTACTCGGAAGTAAGGGCTCGGTACTGCTCGGGCTGGAGGTCAAGGGCTAATCTTTTGTCATAAGAGGCGCTGTGTTCACTATGCTCAAAAATCCTTTCTCCTTCTTCATTGAACACATTATAACCGCCAGATTCTCGTTCTGGACCCTTAACACCTCCTATATCAGTACCAAACAGATTTTCATCTGCTTTAACTGCATGCCCCTGAGGTACATAAACTGGTTCAGGTGTCGCCTCAACAGTCGGCGTCTCAACAGGCTCATAATTTGTAGCCACAGGTTCTGGAGCATAGCGGCTCTCAGCAACCTCTCGCGGAGGCGTATAAGTATAAGATGAATCAGAGCTCTCGCCAGGCCCTATACAGCCGGATGACAATATAGCAGCTCCGACAGCGCCCAATGCGACACCTTTTTTAAGTTTTTTCCTGTCAGTATCATCAAAAGCATCATATCTGTTCTTTACCTGATCATAAGCAGTCTTTAGCACAATGTCGCTGCCTGCTAAAATACCTGCATCTTTAAGAATTTCCTGGTAATCAACACTTACAGCAGCATCTTTGAAGAAATCAGCTGCAAAACCTGCGCTTCCAACTATCTCAGGAGCATAAATTGAGGCAGTTCGTGATACTGCAGTTGCAGCACCGCACACAGCAAAGCTCCGGGCAGCGAACTTTCCGAACTCCGCTCCGATCTACCGATTTTCATGACCTTCATCTTAAGCGCCCCACACCGGCAGGATCGTGACCTGCCAATGATTATATGTGTCGTCCGGCGGTCATAGCCTTTTCGCAAGCATGAGGCGGTCGATTGCAAAAGCCATCCGCCGCGTGTCACCCGATAGCGTGCTTCTGTTGCGTGTTCCGGTGGCGGCGTGGCGGTGGCAGTGGGCAACGGCAGCTCGTGGCGGAGGTTGTGGACGCGTCGCCACGAGGTATGGAAGAACACTTCAGCGATCCACAGTCAAAAAGTCTTATGTAGTTGAGAGTCAAGTATACTACTTATGTATCAACAAAAGTTTGTGAACCGGGAAGATGAATTAAAATTCCTCGAATCCAGATACCAGAGCAGTTCACCGGAATTCATTGTGATCTACGGCAGAAGAAGAGTTGGGAAAACCGAGCTCATGCTAAAATTCTTAGATAATAAGAATGGCGTCTATTTCCTCGCATCAAAAGAAGGAGACCGGCAGAACATCAAGGATTTCTCACAAACGGCAGGCAGAGTGCTCACTGATGAATATTTTGGACAAATTGAGTTCCCGGACTGGTTCACTCTCTTTGAAAGCTTATTCAAACACAGGAAATTCTGCGATCTGGCAGAACATGACAAATTCGTCCTGATCATTGATGAGTTCCCATACCTGATACATAGCAACCGAGCCATACCGTCCGTTTTCCAGAAGATATGGGAACTATGCATGAAAAAAGAAAATATAATGCTGGTATTATCAGGCTCGTCCGTAAGCGTTATGGAATCTGATGTCTTGGGCTACAAAAGTCCGCTCTACGGAAGAAGAACCGGGCAGTGGCAGCTGGATCCACTGGACTTTAAGCACCTTGGCGGGTTTTTACCATATTCAAAAGAAGACCTGGTGATGCTGTGGTCGATTGTTGGGGGAATCCCGGAATATCTCTTAAAATTCGATGCGAATCTCTCGTTATGGGATAATGTACGTAACAACGTGATACAAAAAGGCACGTATCTGTATGAAGAGGTCGAATATCTATTAAATGAAGAGTTCAGGGAACCTAAGAACTACAAACTCATTTTCAAAGCTATTGCACTGGGATATAACCGGCTCGGAGAGATATGCAATTACACGGGGCTTAACAAAAGCATGGTGTCCAAATATCTTGACGTGCTGAACAAACTTCACATAGTAAGAGAAGAAATTCCGGTTACCGCCTCTCCAAAATTCAAAAGACGGCTGTATTTTATCCATGAACCGTTTTTTAACTTCTGGTTCAGATTTATTTATTCGAACAGAATCGATCTGGAAGCTAACCGACAAAATGAAGTTTTAGCTATGATCAAAAAAGATTTTCCAGCGTATTGCGGACTCATGTTCGAAGTTCTTGTTACGGAATTGATTATGGGGAAACAGATTCTTCGCGATCACCCGTTTACAAAGATCGGGCGATGGTGGCACAAGGACAAGGAGATCGATGTCGTTGCCTTAAATTATGATACGAAAGAGATCCTGTTTGTCGAATGCAAATGGAGTATCCTTAGCAGCAGTAATGCATCCGAAATCCTTGAAAAACTCAAAGAAAAATCAAAATATGTTGAATGGAACAACGGCAGAAGAAAGGAATATTTTGGCATCATCGCAAAGAAGATCGAAGGTAAGGAAAAACTCAGAAAAGGTGGGTATTATGTCTTTGATCCGGATGATCTTTAGCCTTCGGCGCAGAGAATAAAAGGCATGGAACTGCATATAAACACGGTTGTTGTTCTTGTTGTAGAAGACGATCGATGCAAGGTGCTGGGCGTTGATCTCATCACAAGAAGCGTTGTGAGATGATCTTTCGCAGCACCGACATTTATGTAAATATCCAACCGAGATAGTGAACGAGGAAGATAGATGTCATTTACCATACTTCAGAAGCGCGAACTCGTCCCGACGCTCCACCAGATGGAGATCAATGCACCGCGGGTGGCAAGGAAAGCCATGCCCGGACAGTTCGTGATACTGCGAATCGACGAGTACGGAGAGCGCATCCCGCTCACAATCGCCGATTTTGATGCGCAAGCTGGCACAATCACGCTGATCTTCCAGGAGATCGGGAAGACGACCCGCCAGCTTGCGTCGCTTGCTGCTGGCGATTCGATTGCGGACGTAGCTGGACCGCTCGGCAACCCGTCCGCAATCGAGAAATTTGGAACCGTTGTCTGCGTGGGCGGCGGCGTCGGGATCGCACCGATCTTCCCGATCGCACGGGCACTGAAAAGTGCAGGCAACAGGGTGATCTCGGTAATCGGAGCACGGAGCGCAGACATCCTGTTCTGGGAGGATCGGATGAATGAAGCGAGCAGCGAACTCTATATCACGACCGACGACGGCACGAAAGGTCACCACGGGTTTGTTACCGATGTCGTGCAGAACCTGCTCGAACACGGCGAGCACGACGAACACGGTGAGCGGGCAATCGACAGGGTGATTGCGATCGGTCCGCCTGTGATGATGCGGGCGGTCGCAGGCGTCACAAAGCCGTTCGGTGTCAGGACTGTGGTCAGCCTGAACCCGATCATGGTGGACGGAACCGGCATGTGCGGCGCATGTCGGGTGCTCGTGGGAGGCGTCACAAAGTTTGCGTGCGTGGACGGACCCGAGTTCGACGCGCACGAGGTCGATTTCACGCTTTTGATGAGCCGGCTTGCCATGTACCTGCCAGAAGAGAAGGAGGCGCTTGACTGCGATCTGCGAAGCAGCGTCGGAGAAGCAGCGGCGGAGCCAACAGTATGAACACTGAGCCAGAAGCGAAACCAAAAAAAAGACCGGAGATGGCAAAACAGCCGCCATCCGCTCGGAGATCCAATTTTAACGAGGTTGCACTCGGATACGACAGGGAAGAAGCCGTGGCAGAGGCGAAGCGCTGTCTCGACTGTAAAAAGCCGCTCTGCATCGATGGCTGCCCGGTCGGAGTGAATATTCCGCTCTTCGTACGGCAGATCGCAGAAGAGGACTTCGATGCGGCGGCTCGCACGCTGAAGAGCACGAACTCGCTTCCCGCGATCTGCGGACGCGTCTGCCCTCAGGAGACGCAATGCGAGGCGGTCTGCGTACTCGGAAAGAAAAAGGACGGAGATCCGATCGCAATCGGCGGACTTGAGCGGTTTGTCGCGGATTACGAGATTGCGAAGGGCACAACGATCCCGGATCTTCCGGAACCAACCGGTAGACGCGTGGCTGTGGTCGGAGCGGGTCCTGCAGGGCTTACCGCGGCAGCCGAGCTTGCAAAGATGGGGCACGCGGTAACAATCTTTGAGTCGCTGCATTCTGCTGGTGGCGTTCTCGTGTACGGAATCCCTGAGTTTCGGCTGCCAAAGTCGATCGTTGCTGCGGAGGTCGATTTTATCAGGAAACTGGGCGTTGATATTTGTCTGAATTCGGTCATCGGAAAGATCGATACGGTGGATGAACTGCTCGGCGAGTACGACGCCGTCTTTCTGGGAACAGGCGCAGGGCTGCCCTCGTTTCTCAGAATCGACGGCGAGAACCTGAACGGCGTCTACTCCGCAAACGAGTTTCTGACCCGTGTGAACCTGATGAAGGCGTACCTATTCCCCGAATTTGACACGCCGATCAAGAAGGGCAGCCGGACAATCGTTGTCGGCGGCGGCAATGTTGCGATGGATGCCGCACGGTGTGCGCTCAGGCTTGGCGCAGGCAATGTTACAATCGTCTACCGCCGCGGCGAGGATGAGCTGCCAGCACGGGCGGAAGAGGTTGTCAATGCAAAGGAAGAAGGCATCATCTTTCGGCTGCTCACAAACCCGATACGGATACTCGGCGATGAGAATAACTGGGTCACAGGAATAGAATGCATCAACATGGAACTGTGCGAGCCAGATGAGTCGGGACGGTGCCGACCTGAACCGGTTCCGGAAACCGAGCACACAATCCCCGCAGACCTCGTGATAATCGCAATTGGCACATCCCCTAACCCGCTCGTAACGATTGCGACACCAGGACTTGAGACGGCACGATACGGCACGATCGTGGCAGACGAGGCGGGTGCAACATCAAAGCCAGGCGTATTTGCCGGCGGCGACATCGTCACAGGTTCTGCGACTGTTATCTCGGCGATGGGTGCCGGGAAAGTTGCGTCGAGGGCTATTGATGAGTATATCAGGAGAATCTAATATGGCAGACACGGCTAACAGGATTAAGACATTCGCAGTTCTCGGCGATCCGATCGGACACAGCATCTCTCCTGCGATGCACAACGCGGCTTTCGAGGCGCTCGGGATGCCCTGCGAGTACCGTGCATTCAGAGTGCGCCTTTCAGACTTACGAGACGCGATACACGGGGCAAGAGCGCTCGGATTCGGCGGATTGAACCTGACGATCCCGCTCAAGGAAGAAGCTCTGAAGTACGTGGATCCTGATCCGATCGCAGCGCGGATCGGTGCTGTGAACACGATCGACTTCGCGAGTGAGATCACAGGGCACAATACCGACGGGATCGGTGCGCTGCGTGCGCTCGATTCCGCGGGCGTTGATATAGCGGGCAGGAATATTGTGATCATCGGCGCGGGCGGTGCTGCGCGGGCGATCGCGTTTCAGTTCGCATACATCGGGGGAATGATCGTAATCGCTAACAGGACGCAGGAACGTGCGGATCGGCTCGCCCGTGATGTCACAATCGGGCTTCTGGAACTTGAGAAACGCCCGGTTGTGAGAAGCATCGGGCTTGCGGGGTTAGCCAGCGAGATCGCCGACGCCGAGATCCTGATCAACGCAACCTCGGTCGGGATGCATCCCCACCCGGATGCTACGCCGGTCTCGTCTGATCTCCTGCACTCAGGACTCACTGTCTTTGATATCGTGTACAACCCGCTCCGCACAAAACTCCTCTCGGATGCGGAGCTGCGGGGCGCAACCGTGATCGATGGCGTCCGGATGCTCGTGCATCAGGGTGCGGAGGCGTTTCGGATATGGACCGGGCGGGAGCCGCCAGCGGATGTGATGCTTGAGGCTGCGCTCAGGGGACTGGAGAACAGGAGTTA
Organism: Methanosarcinales archaeon; assembly: GCA_021159385.1. Classification (GTDB taxonomy): domain Archaea; phylum Halobacteriota; class Methanosarcinia; order Methanosarcinales; family Methanogasteraceae; genus Methanogaster_C. Next base: position 3,523 of record JAGGRW010000104.1, on the reverse strand, counting down.
GGTTAGGAACGGTAGGAACGTTCCTCGCCATCACCGGGAAGCGAAAGTTCAGACAAACAGACGCCCCCACGACTCGGAACGCCCAGGGTACGCCACACCATCCTCTGTTATGACAGCGGTCACGTTCTCAATCGGTGTTGCGTCGAACGCGGGGTTGTAGACCGCGCAATCGACTGGCGCAAGCATCGTCCCCTCCAGAACCCGCAGTTCGTCAGGACCTCGCTCCTCGATCTCAATATCCCGCTCTTGACGCGTGGAATCGAATGTTGCCTTCGGCGCTGCGACGTAGAACGGAATGCCATTCTCTTTTGCAAGGACCGAATGGGTGTACGTCCCGATTTTGTTGAATACGGCGTCTCTTGTGATCCTGTCGGCTCCGACAATCACCCTGTCGATCAATCCTTTCCGCATCATCGAACCTGCCGCGGAATCAGCGATCAGCGTGACCGGTATTCTGTCCTGCGCAAGTTCCCAGACTGTTATCCTGCCCCCCTGATTGAGGGGCCTGGTCTCGCACGAGACGACTGCAATCTCCTTGCCCTCCTCGACCGCTGCCCGGATCACGCCTATAGCGGTTCCAAAGTCAACACACGCAAGCCGTCCCGCGTTGCAGTGTGTCAGAACTGTTTCGCCGTCCGCAAGAAGCGCTGCGCCGTGCTCGCCCAGCCGCCGGTTGCGCGTAACGTCCTCGTCTGCGATTGCTGACGCTTCGCGAAGCGCTATCTCCCGCGCTTCATTGGTTGTGCCGCAACCCGATTCCCGGACTGCGCCTATCACCCGATCAACACCCCACGCAAGGTTGATCGCGGTCGGTCGGGTCTGCTTGATCGCCCTTGCCGCAGCCAGAAGGTCGTGCATGAACTGATCAAACGAGGACGCGGTGCTGTTCTGTGCCGCAAGCGCAATCCCGTAGCCGCCGGCAGCCCCAAGAGCGGGAGCGCCCCGGATGCGGAGCGTTTCGATCGCCTCGCAGAGCGCGGGGATGGTTCCGCATTCGATGACCCGGTACTCCGCTGGCAGCAGGGTCTGGTCGATCATGGCTATCGCGCTCTTCTTCGTACCGTTCTCCGCATCATCCTTCCATTCGATGGTTCTCATGGTTTCAAGAGGCGTCCTGCGCTATTTCGAGCTACTCAATTGCCATACCGACCCAATCAGGAATCTTCGCAGCGCCACCGCCGTTGGTGCTACCCTCGCCCTCACCGCCACCTTCACCCGCACCTGCGCCACGCAACATGTCGGTCACGGCCTTCAACACCTGAACCGATGTCGGGTGCATCATCATGAAGAGATCAACGCCAGCAAGAGCAAGCGCAAGACCCGTTGTAATCTCCCATATCGGTCCCCTGTACTCGCGGGGTCCCCAGTCAGAGTCGTCCTTGATCGGTGATGCCGCCATCCACGACTCTCTCGCACCCCACGCGTTCGTTGTCCCTGATGACATCGGGAAGTTCAGTTCCGCGTCCCCGATCAGCCCCGCGATCCTGATGCGTTCGATATTCGAGTACGCATAGTCAAGACCGTACCCGAGAGCGGCTGTCGTCGGATCCATCACGATGTCTTTGCGTTCGATTCCGCACTGCTTCATCAGCTTGCGGTTTAACTCCTTCTGCGCATTGATCTCGAGCTGCGTCCACGAGAGGATCGCATGTCCGTACTTCTTCGCGGCAGCAGCGATTCGCTGGTAGTCCATGTTCAGGTTCGCTGACGCGATCAGGCATCGCTCGCCCTCGGCAGCCTCCGCCGCCTTCTCGAGGACTTCCGGGTCCTTGTCGGGATTGCCGGAGCCTCCGATTATGATCGGGACATCGACCGCCTGCAGCACATCCTCAACCACCTTTGCAGCCTCCCGGGCGGGAGTGTCAGCAATCGACGGGTCGGTTGAGATCAGGTGGATCGTGACCATGTCCGCGCCGAACTTCGAGACAACCTTCTTTGCCCATTCCGCGGGGTCTTCGAGAACGTCCTCGTAGTTCGTGCGCACAGCGCGCGCCATTCCGATCGGCATGTCGAAGACGTCGATTGAAACATGGTTCGGATTTGGCATCGGGGAATCGAAGTAGAACGGCAGCGCGTTTTCGCCGCCGAGTGTTACTGTTTTCTTGCGAGTACCACCATCGGACGACGTTGCGCCGAGCACGACCTCCTCGATACCGTGCTTCCACTCTGAGACTGTGCCCACCTCAAACGTCGCGGGGATCAACTCCTGTGGGATTGCGGACGATACAGGCGATACCGGTGATGCAAGCGGCGCGAACGCCGATCCGATGGATCCGACATCATAGCCCAGCGCACCGGCGAGATCGGTCAAGCGCGCCGCGATCTGGATCGCCTCATATCCAACCGCCTGTGCCACACCGGAATCGACACCTGCGCCTGTGTCAACGAGTTCGATCTCGAAATCGCCCTCGATCTTTACGCCTTTCAGTTCCAGCACGTCTTCGAGCCATTTGTTAAGGTCAGCTATCGTGATGGTCGTCGTCATGCGGTTCAATGAGATCGCAGGTTTATTAAATGTGGTAGATTGTCAGATTGCCAGATTGGGGGGTCTTTTTAATTTCATCCGGGTGTATTTATTTGGCTCTCTGGCAATTCGCGTATGTATGGGCATCTGCGTTATGGCGCCGCGGGCGGGCTCGCCACCGGTGAGTGCGTGGAAGTGCAGGAGTGTGGGCGGCTGGCGGCTGTGTGCGTGTAACATCCTCGACGCTCCAATGATCCTGCAAGTCGTAATGGTTGGGATTACACTATAATCGAAAACAACAGTACCCCAGAGTATCAGTTCAATATCGCTTCCGGAATCCCGGGTAGATCGCAGCTATCACCCAAAGTACCAGCACGAGCCCCATCATCGGCGCACCCGACGATGAAAGCATATTGCTGACACTCTCGGCATCTCGACATCCATCACATATTCCTCGACATACTCACCTGCCTCTGTAAGCTCGCTTCGCCGATCTTTCGGATTGTCTACCGTATCCGTCCCAACTCCACCGCCCTCTGCGGTCTCGTTTGACTGCGACGACCCGCCTCTCGCTCATGATCTGGCAGCAATTCCCGCCCAATCGTCCACCCTGCACTCTTGATCTTACTTACCGAACGTTTAGTCTTAATTTAGGCACGTAAAAAGCGAAAAATGGAAAGTCTGTAGATTTAAGACTTGATATTTTAGAGTCTTTTTAATTTCTTCTGGTCGGTTGAAAAAGATGACGCCAACCCGGCAAACATTGGCATGATTGGATTGGTGAAATCAGTGTAATTAGCGTTAATGGCTGCGCCGCTGCTTTCGCAGACCGTGGCTAAAATTTTTATTAGCCACAGATGGACACGGATTCCACAGATTAACGATGTGAACGGCTCTGCAGATCGATATCGCCCCGCGTTGATAGTTGTGCTTACCCGAGACAGTTCGGCGTTTCCGGAATGTAATAAAAACTCTCACTATTGTAGATTAGGACACTACCCGAAATCATCGTTCTTGCATCTCTGCCGCATCAACAACCTTTCCTGCAAGCTTTGCGCA
>JAGGRW010000192.1 GCA_021159385.1 Methanosarcinales archaeon | reverse complement strand
CCATAATAATACTAGGGTCATAGAACCTATTAAATGTTCAGGTTATTCGTGCGCGATTACTAAGACCCCAGGGATACGCGAGAAGCCCGTCCTTTTCGCTGCGCAGGAGTCCCCGGACGACACGAGCGATTCCGGCGGAGGCATCCGAAAGCGCACCCGGACTTTGGGAGGACCCGATCGATGGTCCGGGACTGGGGCGATTTGTCTGATTGGGCGGGACAACCTTTGGCGGGATTTGCGGTTTGCTCACGGACTGATAGCGAAAACCCCTTAAGAAGTTCTGTCCACGATTGAGTATTGGGTTATGTTTCAAATGAAAGTAGGACACTATATATGTGAAGCAAACCCATTTGACCAGGATGCATCACCTATAATAAGATGACGTGTGAGAGATTAACATGAAATGGTCATACCAGATCGGCAGCATCCGCGGGATACCCATACGGTTGCATCTGACATTTCTGGTGATATTAGTACTCTTCATCCGGGCATTTGCGGTTCAGGATCTTAAAATCGAAGAATATGGGATAATCCTCAGTTTTAGTGGGATGGATGCCCCAACAGTTATCAAATATCTATTCAGCATAATCACAGCGGTTCTTTTCTTCTCAACATTACTATTTCACGAACTCAGCCACTCGATCGTGGCACAGGGCTATGGTATGAAGATAAAGAGTATAACCCTCTTCATAATAGGCGGCGTGGCTCAGATGGAGGATATCCCGAAGGAGCCGCGGATGGAAGCAAGAATCTCGGCGGCAGGTCCGGCATTCAGCCTGACCATAGGCATCATTGCTTATGCCATCTACGACTTCTTCGGCCCGGTAAACGCTGCCAGGGGCATATTTGAGAACGGTATCCTCATACTGCTGGGCATAATCGCATTCTACAACATAATACTCGGCATCTTCAATCTCATCCCTGCGTTTCCCATGGATGGAGGGCGGATACTCCGTGCCCTGCTTGCCACACGCATGCCTTATATCGATGCAACCAGAAAAGCGGTTGCGATAGGCAAGGGTATGGCATTTACGATGGGGATCTTCGGGTTGCTGGCGTTGAATTATGGGGGACTTTGGTTGCTGCTCATAGCCTTCTTCATCTACTATGGTGCGGCTGGTGAGGGTGAGGCAACGGCAATCTCGGTCACTCTGGAGGGTTTGAAGGCAAGGGACTTGATGACCGGTCTTCCGGATGTGATCTATGTACCTCCAGACTGGACGCTTGACCAGTTGATCGATGTGATGTTCAAGACCAAACATACGGGCTACCCCGTGCAGGAGAGCCAGAATTCTCAGGTACTTGGAGTGGTAACCTTCTCGGATATCCACAGGATACCTGAACCTGAGCGGGGCACTATCAGGGTCAAAGACGTTATGACAAGCGAGGTGATCGCAATCGAAGCTGATGCAGACGCCTTCGATGCGTTCAAACTCATTGCATCGGGCGATGTGGGTCGCCTGATCGTCATGGATCGTGGGCGGATGGTGGGCATCGTATCAAGGACCGATCTCATGCGGTCGATCCAGTTCAGAGGCGCGTACGGATGAGGGCTGGCTATGAGACGTATGATGCAGCATGGTCAGGGAAGAAAATGCGATAATACGATTCCCCAGGGGGTTGCGGCATGACTGAGAGTTTGAAGAATGTTGAACTCATGATCGCAGGGATGACCTGTGCGATGTGTGCCAGAACAATCGAACGCCCCCTTAAGGATCTCGATGGCACAACAGATGCAGAGGTCAATCTTGGAAACGAGACCGTTCGGATAATTTACTCATCCTGAACTTGTTTTTTCTGTATTTAAAGAACACGGGGCTCCCCGATCATCTGACTGATAACAAAATGTTCACTTATCCTCTTTGCCCTCTCGCGCATATCGTTAAAACTATTAGATGCGGCAATCACCTTCTTTTTAAAGACTGCTATACATATCCGAATATTTTTCCTGAAGCACCTCATAGTTGCTTCTTATCCACTTCGCATCCTCATTTTCTTCGGTATATGGCATGTGTGGCACCTCATTTTTTAATGAATATTTTTGATAGGATACTGATGAGGGCACGACGGTCCCACCGCACAGCGGATTGCATGGCAAGTCTGTCCAGCTCTTCGTACATTGTTACACCTCATTTAACACAATATTTGTAGATTGTTTGTGTTTGTAATGCTATATGATTTGCGGTCATGCAGCGCCGCCGCTCCTTCGTGCTCTGCGTGCTTCGTCGCGGGCGAACCGGGCGGCGGGGGCATCTGCGGTGTTGTGGCGTGGGTGGATGCGCCGCCGGTGTGGGTGCGTGGAAGTGTAGACGGAGCGGGGCGTGTGTGTGGGGGTGGGATGTTTTGAGAATTAGCATTCTTCAAAACAAATCGTTCTATTCTTTTTTTAAAACATATATTGAAGTGATCAAAAATCCCCTCTCGTCCCAACAAGTAAGGAATATTCTTAACAAGACAAATGGCAGCTGTAACCTCAATTTCTTTACCGCACACCATCAATTTAAGATCTGCAAGCACAATCGGCACTTTGGATCCACCAACTCCGCCTATCTCTTTTATGTCCTCTTCTTTGAATTCGATGTCCAGCAGATCGATGAACGACTTTGGCAACAGTGTTATATCTGCTCCGGAATCGAGATAAGCTATGACTGGAACCCAACCATAACGTGTTTTGACCTCGTAACCCACGACCGGTCTACAAATCGTGCCAAATATGCCAGACTCTTCTCTTTGATATGGGAACTCGGGCTGCTGTGGGCAAGGGGGTCGCCGCTCACCTCCGCAGCAAACCAACAAATTCTTCGACAGTTACCCTAGCATGTTTTAGAATTGATTTCAGAGTTTTCGGAGCGACAATTTTCCCTGAATGAACTGGAACAGTTATAAGTCTACTCTTTTGTTCGTGGTATAAGTGGCAATGACTTTCTCTCGTCCTTATCTCCACAAATCCGTCCCGCTTCAACGCGCTCACAACTTTAGCCCGGTAACTCTCGGGAGTTTCATGAGGTTGCCCTAACCTCGATTGGAACTTTAACTGGAACCTCTATTGAAATTTGCTTTCCAAGAGTTCTTAACACCTCAATATGTCCTGCAATTGCTTCCTTTGCGTTGGTTATTGTTTCATCCCATGTATCCCCCTGCGTGATACACCCCGGAAGAGAAGGTACCGTGACCGTGTAACCCCCATCCTCATTCCTCTCAATGAGAACGGTATATTTCAACTCTGCTGACTCTATTCGCATTTATCCTTCACCTAACGGTCCATTACATTTTACCCTTTAAATATCTATGTTTTTTGGCAGATGCCAAAACTTAGGTTTTCCCGGACATCAGAAACCCAAACAGCAGCGATACCAGACGAGTGGCAGCCCCGGATATCTCCGCCCACCTCCGCCTCCCCTTTGTGTTCTGGTGTGCTCGTAGCGGGCGAGCCGGGCGGCGGGGGCATCTGTGTTGTGGCGGGCGGATGCGCCGCAGGAGGTGCGTGGAAGCGATGGTGGAGTGTGGGAAAATTTATAGCACGTATGTCATAAAAATCAACTACGCACTTTTTCGCTGCCCGACCCTCATTGCATGGGCGTTATCCCAATCACCCTCGCCTCCTCTATTGATAGCAGTTGTGACACATCCCTATCAAAGTTGCCGTTCTCGACTTCCCTCTCGTACGCCTCGAGCCCACGTTCATTCGCTGCTTCGAATGAATAGCTGCCGACCATCGTTGTCTCCAGACAATCGATCGTATCAGAGTCCTCCCATATATCCCATGCAACGAATGCATGACCCGGAATCAGGACGATGTAAGGATCCATCCCGATATTCTCGATTGCCGATGCAAACAGAACTGCCCCATCGATGCAATTTGCCGAAGCCATATTAATAGCGTCTTTTGGCAATTTAATCCTCTGCGACTTATCCGAATTTGCGGAATAACTTATCGGAGAATTGATATATGTTATCAGATATTCATCCTGCAATGCGTAATACATCGCTTCAACCTGATCAGACGATACCCACGTCTGTTCTTCTTGCGTTTCTGCACCCTGATATCCCACCATCCTTCTCTGCGGGTGATATTCTGCCGCCACCCTGACCAGTTCATCTATTTCACTGACATGCGGCGTTACCCATGCAGTGATGAAGAATGAAAGATCTATGTATTCACCATCTTCCACCACCCCCAAACCATCGTATCCTTTGCATAATTACCCCCTATGTTTATCTACACCTCGTATCATCGCAGATTAGCCACAATTACTACTTCCCGCCCCACTGACATGACCATGTCATTCCCACAGGAGCTTAAATGTACAATCGACCCTCCCCCAACATGAGCATTTCGGTCGCACATATACACCCCATTGCATTCAGGAGCTCGAATAAATAGCCTCAAATCACCCCGCCGCGCCGCAGCACCCGCCGCGTCTTGCAATCAGCACCCCGACCACAAGCATCAGCCCGGAGCAGATGTAGAACGGCGCAGCAAATCCGAGATACGCGGCAGCAAACCCGGCAAGAAGCGGTCCCACCACCATCCCGATCCCGCTCGCCATCGGAAAGAGGCTCATCTGCTGCCCAACCATACCCGGACTTGCGAGATCGGCTCCGGACGCGAGCGCGGGTACTGTCACAGCAGCAGAGGTTACTCCTGCGGCAAACATCATTAGGGGCAGCTGGATTGCGGTTGTGGCGTGAGCCATTCCCACAAGCAGAAGCGCAGTCCCGCATAACCCGCCCACCAGTATATTTCGTCTGCCGAACCTGTCCGACAATATGCCTACCGGCGTCTGGAAGATCAGGCGTGCGGAGAGGTGGGCGGCTATGCTGATCCCAAGTCCGCCGACCGACGCATCCAGTTGGAGTTTGTATGCAGGGAGCATCGTTGCAACGATCATCAGTGCAAGCATCGTTGTGAACGCAGCATAAGCGAGCAGCTTGATCTCACTTTCGGGGTCGCAGTCTCTTCCGTCAACGATAGTGCTACTGGTTTCTCGACTTTCTCGACTTTCGCATGATTCACTGGTTTCGTGGGTCTCCCCAACGAATAGGCTTACGAAGGCGATACTCGCAAGTCCGAGAACCGCGCAGACGTAAAAACCGTAATCGAATCCCCATGCGCCCGCGATCAGACCGCCAGCCCCGGATCCGAGAGCTGGTCCGATGCCCCGGATCGAGGAGTAGATTCCCATCGACCGCCCCCGGTTGTCAGATGTGGATACGTGGGTGAGCATTGCAAGAACCGACGGAGCCATCGCCCCGACCATGATCCCCTGTGCGGCACGGATGACCAGCAACTGCTCAAACGTCGCAACCATCGCAGACGCCACGGCGAGCACCGTGAACCCGATCAGTCCTGCGAGTACGAACGGCTTCCGCATGTCGATTCTGTCGGAGAGCCGCCCCATCACAGGATACGATGCGACCGAGAAGAGCCCGAAGACCGCAAAGACGAGCGCGGACTTGATCACGATGTCGAGATCCGCTCCGGAAGGCAGTTCGGTTATGTACAGGGGCATCATCGGTATCATCATGCCGGTTCCGAAATCCGCAAAGAGTAGCGAGACCGCGATCGCGTAGAGGTCAGAACGAATCCCGAAGATGCTCATTCGTTCAGCCCCTCACGCTCCACATATCAAGCGTGCTCTGCCCCATTGCGTCGGAGGAAGCGAGGAGCCGCTCGATCGCTTTTGTGACCCGTGCCTCTGAAAAGTCGTGTTCATCGCAGAGAAGCGCAACCACCTTCGACTCATCGGGTTTTCCCCATCTGAGGGGGCGGGAGTAATCGGTTGCGACATCCGGGTGCAGGAAGAACTCTTTTATCTCGGAGAGCCCATCGATAGACTCGTTCAGTTCTGAGAGGATCTCTTCGATCGTTTTACCTTTACGCACCAGCGAAAGCCCTTTCTTTGCGCCGATGCCGCGGATTCCGGGGTCGTAATCAGTCCCGGTGAGTATCGCAATATCGATCAACTGCTCACGCGTGATTCCGAGACGGTCGAGATCGGTCTGCAACTCGATTATCTCCGGTTTCACCTCCACGTAGATGTTCTTCTTCGGTAGTTTCCTTCTGCCGCCCACTGCAAGGTTCCTGACGACCAGCGGAGCGCCAAAGAGAAGCGAATCGTAATCCTGCGATCCCGCGAACCTGACATCGCCGTTTCCTGCCATGTACGCCGCCTGCGCCTCCCCCTCACTCGCCGCCACGACGGTCGGGATTCCCATCGATTCGAGCAAAAGCATAGCGTCCGCGACCATCGTGGAGTCGAGCCTGGATGTTGCTTGCGCGTATGTAAACGCCTCCTCGTCTGTTTTTCCGCTTGCAAGAGCCTTCTTCCACTCCATATCCGCGGTCTTACGCACTTCCTTCCGCTTCTCTATCGTCTCCGCCTTGAAGTCAGGTGGAATCCCGTCGAAGACGAAGACCAGTTTCAATCCCGCGTGAGCAAGGTTCGTTGTCCGGTATAAAAGCCCGGAAAGGTGTGACGTCACCCGTCCCCGTGAATCCTTGAGCGGTGTGCCGTCACGCTGCCGGATGCTGCTCAAAAACTGGTAGATCGTGTTGTACGCATCGATGGCAACGGTCTGCCCGCGCAGCTCTGTGAGTTCAGTCTCTCTTCTCGTAAACAGGTCTCCGATGTCCGAGCCCATGGGCATCTCCTTGCGCTGGCTGTCGGATAAAGGTTTGGTCTTCGCGGTGTTGGTCTTCGCGACATGTGATGATGGGCACGGACAGATATGGAGCGGGCGATACGAGGTATATTATATTATATATATCAAATTATCTATTGTTAGATGGATAGAGTTGAAATGATTAGATCAATCCTTTTTCAGAATAAATTCCAGCCAATTCTTCCATATCTATGGAACATTTCACCACGCCGTCAAATTCTTCGTGGGACAACTTAAGCTGCCTTCTCATTGCGCTGAGCAGCGAACCACCATATTCCTTCACTCCGTGGCTCACAAAGGTATGGATGTCTATCTCCGATCCCCCTTCATAGACATATAGTTTATGTTTGGAACCGTGTCGACCTTGAAAACCTTTGCTGCTTAAAGCAGATTCGATATTTCTTGTTTTGTATGTTGTCGTTGTATCCGCCACCTACGCCACAAGTTTAATCAGTTTATCTCTAAAATTCTTCGCACCATCTGTTAACTCGTGCTCCGCAACCTCTACATATTCCGACCACAGGATGACAAACTCTTCATTGATTCCTTCGATTGCCCCCTTCATGGATGATGCAGCCACAAGAAGTCCAAGATCATCATTATGGGCAACATACATATCATTTTCAAAGATGAGGTCGATTGGTATGTCTTCTTTTAGACGTTTCTCACTTGACATACTACCGAAGGTCTTTAGAAGGTACTGTGGTAAAATTTCTAAAGAATTTTCATCATCGACTCCTAAAATATACGTGCCGCTTCGTGTCGGCACCATCATTCCGCGGACTCTTACAAATTCCCCTATAGAATCGACTACCACCCCCTCTATCTCAGGCGTATATTGACAATGTATTAATCCCTCCGTTGAATCGACATGAAACTGTCTCTTTTTATCTACTCTTAACTCAGTCAATCTTCCAAAAATCTCCTTCTCATACTCTTCCGGAGGTTTTTGTAGAAGTGATTGGATCACCGCCTTCTGAGCTGGGTTGAGTTGATTTTGTGGGGATCTTCCGAATACGAAACGAACTTCACTTTGAGATTGTCCGTTAGCAGGCCATACGCAGTCAAATTCTCTCAAAATTCGGTTGCATCGATGCGGATCGTCTATTAAACGGTGTAGTTCCAAATCTAACTCCTCTCTGTCAGAAAAAGCATTCAAAACGTTCAAAAAATCGCCAGCGACGCAAATTGACCTTTCGCCCAATGTTTGCATCCCTGGTAGGCTTGTCTGCGCAGATCCTATTTGCATTTCTGCATGAACGCTCCCCATATCCAATCCAGTGATGACCAATGTGCATGATTCTTTGATCGATTGTGGAAAGTCCCCTTTGGTACGTGGCGCATTTCCTTCGAGATGGTCGCCTATAGTGTAAAGAATATTCTGGAGACGTTGGAGAATCTCTGCCACCTGGACAGCAGATACGTTGTTCGCATCACTGATAGAAAATGAAACAATCCTCTGCGCGTCAGTGGAATTTACCACACAACCACCTCATATCGAGTGAACTGATCCCCTATCGTGTGTTCGTCGTTTGTGTGTTGTCTCATCGTGCCTCTATCCATATTCCATTTGTTGGAATATTAAACCCAAATCAACCAAACTCCATATAAACTTTTTGCGATATACAATATGAAGTTTTGGGCAGTTTAATTTTTGAAAACCACAGAATCGAATCCATCGGAAGAATCCACCAGAATCAGAGAAGTCCCGCCACGAAGTTCAGGGCGCAACCAACGTTCGTCCCGGAACTTCCAACGCAAGTTTATAGGTGCCGCGGTTCATAAGAATAGCACGATGATCACTACAGACGGTATACTGGGCACGATCGGTGAGAGGAACATCAAGTTCGTCAGGCTCCAGTTCGTGGACATTCTCGGAATCATCAAGAATGTCGCGATACCCGCTTCACAGATGGAAAAGGCTCTCGACGTCGGGATCTCCTTCGACGGCTCATCCATCGAGGGCTTTGCGAGGATACAGGAATCTGACATGGTGCTGAAGCCGGATCCGGAGACGTTTCGCATCCTCCCATGGGACGCAAACGGGGGCAGAGTCGCGGGAATCGTCTGTGACGTGCATCTGCACGATGGTGCGCAGTTCCCTGGCTGCCCGAGAGGCGTCCTCAAGAGGGCTGAGAAAGAAGCAGAGAAGATGGGTTATGTCATGAATATAGGGCCCGAACTGGAGTTTTTCCTGTTTGAAAAGGAAGATGGGCTGCCAACAACCATTCCTCACGATTCCGGTGGCTATTTCGATTTTCCGCCGGTCGATCTCGCAGAGGATATCCGCAGGGACATAGTGATCGCTCTTGAGGAGATGGACTTTGAGATCGAGGCGTCGCATCACGAAGTTGCCCACGGGCAGCATGAGATCGACTTCAAGTACAGCGATGCGCTCTCAACCGCTGACAAGGTAGTCACCTTCAAGTATGTGACAAAGACGATCGCAACAAACAAGGATCTTCACGCCACATTCATGCCAAAGCCGGTCTTCGGAGCGAGCGGGTCAGGGATGCATATAAATATATCGCTATTCAATAAAAATAATGAAAATATATTCTATGACCTAAACGGCGATCACGAGATCAGCGATCACGCACGACACTTCATCGGCGGGCTGCTCACTCACATCAGGGCAGTGACCGCGATCACAAACCCGCTCGTCAATTCCTACAAGCGGCTGGTGTCAGGATACGAGGCTCCCGTGTACATCACATGGTCATGGGCAAACCGGAGTTCGCTCATAAGGGTGCCCGCAGCACGGGGTATGGGTACGAGGATCGAACTCAGGTCCCCTGATCCGTCGTGCAACCCGTACCTCTCATTTGCAGTCATATTGATGGCAGGACTGGACGGGATAAAAAATAAGATAGACCCAGGGGCTCCGATCGAAGAGAACATCTATGAGATGGACTCCCATCGGATCATGGATGCTGGCATCGATACACTCCCGACAAGTCTCAGTCTTGCGCTCGATCATCTGGAATCGGATGCAGTCGTGAGGCGGGCGCTGGGCGAACATGCATACAGCGCGTTCATGCGGATCGCGACCGGGGAATGGGATGCGTATCGGACGCAGGTGCATCAGTGGGAACTGGATCGGTATCTTCAGTTGTTCTGATTCTGATGTGACGGTGTGTCATGTTCCGGCGGCGGTAGGCGGTGTGCCCGCCCTACGGTATTTTTCTTCATGGAAAAGTGAGTGATTCTTGCGGATTTTGGGGGACCGAAACACCCAAAAATATTTATGTGATTCTGTGATATTAGCGTATAGTGGTTATAGGAATTGGGGGTAGTTATGCAGACTGATAACAAAAGTGAGATCGACCAGCACATAACCGCGTTGCTGGATAACATTCTCGCTCCGACAAACGATGCCGAGCTAAGGGGCGTGCTCAAGACGATCGATGTTTTAACAGACTACGTCGAGCTTGAAAACGTGCGCAACACACTCGAAGACGACGTGATGTTTCGCGAAAACAGGGAGATCGCGCTTATCGCGTTTGATATTGTCAGAAAGATGCACAGTCGAATGCAGAGCGGGGTCGGTGCCGGCAGGTCCGCGATCGCTGTTCGGGTGGACGAGATGCCTGTGCAGACGCCGACCGAAAGCGCGGAGATCGTGGCAGCGGAAGAGCCTGCCGCCACGCCCGACGAGGTGGCTGACGAGATCGACATGATGGGTGTTGTTGGCGGGGTTGGCGAAGTCAGTGAAATTGGTGGGGTCAGCGAGGTCGATTCCAGCGTTCCACAGGAGCCGGTGGGTGCAGCAGCAATGGGGGAACCCGCAATCGCTGTTGAAGTGGACGAGACACCTGTGCAGCCACCAACCGAAAGCGCGGGGCTCGTTGCGGGAGATATCGCGATTGACATCGGGGCGATGGAAGAACCTGCTGCCGAACCGGAACCGGTTGAGGTAGTAACAATGGAGGAACCCGTGATCGCTGTTGAGATGGATGATGTTCCGGAATCGCCGGATGGTGAGTCGCCTCCGGACTTCAAACTTGGCGCGCCGGAGATCAGCACCGTTATTGAGATTCCTCCGGCAGAATCGGAGTCCGGGTCCGAACCTGAATTCGGATACGAAGAACCAGAATCGACACCGGCATTCCCGACGCTCGATGTCGTTGACTTTTCGGATTCGCCAGAGGTTGTGGGCGCGGCTGACGCGAACGGCATGGGTGACATGGCAGGCATGGATGAGATGGGTGCGATGGAAGACGCGACCGATATGGGTGGCATTGGCGACATGGGGGACATGGCAGATATGGGCGGCATGGGTGATCCGGGTGACATGACCGGCAACCCGTTCGAGCAATCCGGTGGGTCTGAGCCGGAGTTTTCAGGACTGGACGAGGGCGGCGAGTTTTCGGATTCGCCTGACCAGTCGGATCCGGCGGATGACAGGAGCCAAAAAGCGCAGGAATGGAAATCAACGGTTGAGAAGATCAAAGAATTGAAAAAGAAGTATGTGAGTGAGTAGATGCAGAGAACGCGATTTTTTTCTCGTCGCGTCGCATCTCCCATGACCTTTTAATTTTTTCCGGGAACGCCGGAGTGTCTTAATGAGCACAACTACCAAAGTGGGGGCGATATCGATCTGCAAAGCTATTCACATCGTTAATCTGCGGAATCCGTGTCCATCTGTGGCTGATAAAAGCTTTTAGCCACTGTCTGCAAAAGCACGCGGCGCAGCCACTAACACAGATTTTACCGATTTGCGCTTCCCCCACACATTCAATCCTCCACCGCCGCCTTCCGCGGCTGATACATACAGTACGGCTCTTCCGCGAGATAATCCCCGGTCGCGGCATAAGCACGGGCACGGCAGCCGCCGCAGACCCGCCTGTACTCGCAGATTCCGCATTTGCCCTTCAGCAGGCTCACATCACGCAGATCCAGAAAGACCAATGCGCGATTCCAGATCTCCTTAAACGGCTTCTCCCGAACGTTTCCTGCAAGAACAGGCAGGTATCCGCACGGATACACCCCGCCGGTCCGCGAGATGAAGCAGAAGCCGGTTCCAGCAAGACACCCTTTCGTCATCGCCTCAAAGCCGTGCGTCTCGACACTGACTGTGGTTCCCTCCTCTTTTGCACGCTCTCGCATGATCCTGAAGTAGTGGGGTGCGCACGTCGCCTTCAACTGAAGCCCGACACGCCCCCTCTGGTCATAAAACCAGTTCAGGACCCGCTCGTACTCACTCGGCGGTATCTCGTCCTCTTCCATCCCCCGCCCTGTGGGAACAAGGAGAAAGATGTGCAGCGCATCTGCGCCGAGTTCAATACTCAAATCAAGGATCTTCGGGATCTCGTCGATGTTCGTCTTTGCTATCGTGGTGTTGATCTGAAGGCTGATTCCGGCATTCGTGATTGCCTCGATCCCGCGCATCGCACCATCGAACGCGCCCGGCATCCCTCTGAACGCATCATGAGTCTCAGCATTTGCGCCATCAATGCTCACGCTGATCCGCGCAATTCCAGCATCCTTCAGATTGAGCGCAACCTCGTCTGTGACCTTTGTGCCGTTTGTTGCGAGAACCACACGCAAACCCTTGCGGGTTCCGTACCGTGCGATCTCGTAGACATCATCGCGCATCAACGGCTCGCCTCCGCTCAGGATCAGTATCGGTTTTGCAAAGTCCGCGATCTCGTCGATCAGCCGGAACGCCTCATCCGTTGACAACTCGTCGGGATCCGGAATCTCGGTCGATGAGCCGCGGCAGTGCCTGCATCTGAGGTTGCACGCACCGGTAAGCTCCCATGCGATGAGTCGAGGTTTTATCTCCTTTTTCTCTTTCATCTTCGGTTCCCTGTTTGATTATCTCGAACTCATCATCTCAAGTACGTCGCAGACCTTCTTTGCGGTGTCCCTGACCGTCTGCAACCCGACAAGGTCTGATTCAGCAGGCGCGTACACGATCCCACCGAAGTGGCTGTTGTCGCCGACCGGAATCATCCCGTGTATGTGCATCCAGTCGTGAATCGCTTGTATCGTCTTCTCCTGCCCGCCGTTGCGCGATCCACCGACTGCGATCGCTCCTCCCACCGTACCTGACAGCGCGAACCCCTGCTTTCGGAACGGGAGCGTCCTGTCAAAGAGCGCCTTCAATTGGGCGGTCATGCATCCGAAGTAGACAGGCGTTGCGACGATCAGTCCGTCCGCGCTTTTTATCAGCGGGTACAGGTCGGTCATCGCATCCCGGACCACACATTCGCCAGTGTCCGCACAACTGCCGCATCCGGTACATGGCGTGATTGCGTGTTCTGAGAGGAGAACTCGATCGACCGCAAATCCCAGGTCCTCTGCGACTTCGAGCGCGAGATCGATCAACTTTTCACTATTTTCACCCTTCCTCGGGCTTCCGGATATTCCTACGATCTTCATAACAACACCTGTGAGTTTACTTGTGATGTCTTGTGATGTCACTTAATAGTGTTCCGTGATATGCTAGTGTTCCGGGATAGTGTTCCGTGTTGTGTCACCGGTGGTAGCACTTTTTTGCGTATTCGTGTAATTAGTTGCGGCATGTGTTTAATAGGTTTACGACTGCGGACGTGACATGGCATAATAGCATTTTGGATGGTGTTGTTATGTTGTATCGCCACATATTCACCTGATTGGATGCCAGACCAGAGTGGGTGAAGAGAGAGCAAGAATCGATATACAGAAGCCACACAGACCGATGCGAAACCAATTATTCCGCGTATCTTCGACTGAATCTATCATGATTGATCATGTACAAACAAAAAGTTTATATAGCATGTTGGTGTGAGTTATGCGCACCAAGTTAGCTGGTAGGCGTACAGATCCCATCGTATGTCCATGAGGCGGGACAACATCACATCCGGGATTTGGGCTACAAGTTTCTTGGATAAACGTTTAGGAGGAACATAACGTGGCAGATACAATAGACCTCTATGATGACAGAGGGAAAAAGTTGAAGGGCGACGTCGACCTTCAGTCTGTAAGTCCACTCAAGAACTCGGCTATTCTGAGCATGGTTAACACCGTTAAGAGAACGGTTGCTGTTAACCTCGCCGGTATTGAGAAGGCATGCAAGAACTCAAGCTACGGTGGACAGAGCCGGAACATTCCGGGCCGTGCAGTTGACATCGACCCAACAGCAAAGGCAGACAAGATTGCTGCACGAGTCAAGGAACTGATTCAGGTCGAAAAAGGCGACGACACTGAAGTTGCGGTTCTCGGCGGCGGGAAGTTTTTGAGAGTTGCAGCACCAAGCAGGAGAATCGAAGCCGGCGCTGAATACGTTGCCGGGATGACATGCACGGCAGCAGCACTTGTTGAAGCACTGCGCGAGGAGTACAATCTTGGACTGTACGACACCCCGTATGTCAAGAACGCAGTCTGGGGAACATACCCACAGACGATGGACATGAAGGGCGGAAACGTTCTCTCAGTCCTGGGTATTCCACAGAACGATGAGGGTCTGGGATTCGCTCTTCGAAACATCATGGCAAACCACCTTGCGATGCTCTCCCAGAGAAACGCGATGAACTGCGCTGCAATCTCAAGCATTCTTGAGCACTGCGGAGTCTTCGAGATGGGACAGGCAATTGGTCTCTTTGAACGGTACCAGTTACTTGCGCTGGCGTACCAGGGACTGAACGCAAACAACATGGTGTATGAGATGACCAAGAACAACGGCAAGACCGGAACGATCGGAACCGTTGTCCAGGAGACCGTCGGACGTGCACTTGATGACGGCGTCATTTCCGTTGACAAGACGATGCCATCAGGATACAAGGTTTACAAGGCAAACGATGTGTGCATGTGGAACGCGTACTGCGCAGCAGGCACGATGGCAGCAACGATGGTGAACTGCGGCGCACTTCGTGGCGCACAGGCGGTTTCCTCAACACTTCTGTACTTCAACGACATGATCGAGAAGGAAACCTCACTCCCGGGATGCGACTGGGGTCGAGTCGAGGGTACTGCGGTAGGATTCTCCTTCTTCAGCCACTCAATCTACGGCGGTGGCGGTCCTGGTGTGTTTAACGGTAACCACGTTGTTACGAGACACTCATCCGGAATGGCCATCCCATGCGTGGCAGTTGCGGTGGCACTTGATGCAGGGACGCAGATGTTCTCGCCAGAGTCAACATCCGCAATCGTGCTTGACACCTTCCAGGATGTGCCAATCATGATGAACCCACTCAAGGAGGTCGCAGCAGCGGTGTAAAGAGGGATTGTTTCATGGTTACAACAACAGAGTCTGACCCCGTACAATACGAGATATTTCCGCAGAGGATGCTCGACCCTTCATCAGCACAGGAGATCTTGAATAGACTCGAGCAGATGGAGGGCATAACACGCGTGCTGGTTCAGGGACCAAGACTTCCGCTCACAGTTCCGTATGGGCCAGGAAAGGGCGTTCCGGTCGATCATCCGGATCGAGAGGTTATTCAGGTGGGCGATCAGGTGATGGAACTGCAGGTCAAGGTAGGACGTATACGCCTTGAATCGGAGTATGATGTGATGGAAGATATCAGAGCGCTATGTGAAGAGCTGTTCCCGTTCCCCTTTGAACTCAAGGAGGGACTGTTCCTTCGCAGGAAGGCGACGGTCACCGATTATGCAAAATACGGTCCTGACGAAACGGTTGAGGACAAGAGCATATACGGAATGACCGATCCGAACATGTCACCGTCTTCGAAGGTCTGCGCGTCATGCGCTGACACGAGGGAATAATATGTTTGGCAGGGAGACACAGGTTATCGATTGCAGGGAGGGAATGGGTCTCGGAAAGGGAGGTGGACTTGCCCAGCGCGGCACGCTCTCTGAAACCGGCAGACCTGACGTTATCGCAATCGCAATGTCCCCCGGAAGACGCCACATCACAAAACCCGTCTGCGAGATCACGCACGGACTCCGTAGAGAAGGAATCCAGGTCAGTGTGCTCGTACTCGAAGCAGGCGCTGGTGTTCCCGATGAGGGACCCAGCGATAGGATGGCTAAGGGCTACGGACCGAAGTTCGGTCTGACCCAAAAAGAGATCGAGCAGATAGCGCGACATCGCGTAGCATTGATCCACCTTGGAAACATCGATTCGCATGTGATCTACAAGACAAAGTACATACTGAAATATGTAGATATACCTGCGGTTATTGCCTGCCAGAATCCGGTTGACTTTGAGGATTTTGCAAAGGCAGGGGTCAAGACACGACTGGTTATGCCCCAGCATCGTGACATCGATACACAGGGCACAGTCATGGAGATTGTAGCCGGAATTACGAGAGGCGTCACCTGCCAGCGCGGCAGTCTGAACGAACTCGTAAAAGCAATTATGAAAACAATACCACAACATACATAAGGAGATATAATTATGGCATACACACCACAATACTATCCAGGATCTTCACACGTTGCAGTGAACAGAAGAAAGCACATGAGTGGAGACGTTGAGAAACTCCGAACCGTATCAGATGATGATCTGGTAGCGGCACTCGGACACAGAGCACCAGGCGCAGACTATCCAAGCGTACACCCACCACTTGCAGAGATGGGTGAGCCGGACTGCCCGGTCAGACAGATGGTTGAGCCAACACCAGGCGCAGCAGCAGGAGACCGTGTCAGATACTCACAGTTCACTGACTCGATGTACTCAG
>JAGGRW010000077.1 GCA_021159385.1 Methanosarcinales archaeon | reverse complement strand
GATAGAATCGCAAAGAGGCACAGGAATAGAAATAATTGAATAATCGAAGAATTGAATAATCGAAGAATTGAGTAATCGAAGAATTGAGTAATCGAAGAATTGAGTAATCGAAGAATTGAGTAATCGAAGAATTGAGTAATCGAAGAATTGAGTAATCGAAGAATTGAGTAATCGAAGAATTGAATAACTGAATAACTGAGGAATAATCATGACACGAAATATTGGATTGAATGTACCGATCCCATTATCACAATGCGATGACCCGAACTGTCCGTTTCATGGCACGCTGCCGGTTCGAGGACAGACACTGGACGGAGTTGTCATCAGTTCCAGGATGGACAAGACAGTAGTTGTCGAACGCAGCTACGAAAAGAAAGTATTCAAGTACGAACGGTATGAGAAGCGGAGATCTCGGATTCACGCACACAACCCGCCATGTATCAATGCAAAGGAAGGCGATACCGTCAAGATCGCCGAATGCCGCCCGCTGAGCAAGTCCAAGTCCTTTGTGGTGGTGGCGCTCACATGAAAGGCATTCGTGCGTCGATGACGCGCCCGCTCAACTCCGGCGCGAAACTGAACTGCGTGGACAACACGGGCGCACGGGTCGTTTCAATCATCTCGGTGGTGGGCTATCGTGGCGTGAAGAATCGGTATCCTAAAGCCGGAATCGGGGATATGCTGGTCGTATCGGTTAAGAAGGGAACCCCTGAGATGCGTAAACAGATCATGCGTGCTGTCGTCATCCGGCAGAAGAAGGAGTACAGGCGCCCGGATGGCATGCACGTCTCCTTTGAGGACAATGCAGTGGTAATAACCGACAACGAGGGGCTACCGAAAGGAACCGAGATCAAGGGACCGGTTGCAAGAGAGGTGGCGGAGCGGTTCCCGAAGATAGCGTCCGCAGCAACGATCATCGTGTAAGTGCTATCCGTATAGCCCCAAAGTATCATGGGACTATTCCGGTTGGAGACGATCGCGTGGCACAGGGATTGTATGTGTGGGACGATGAATCGATAGGTACATGCCCTGTGCTTAAGTGCGGGGCTTGGTAACTTAAATTGGAAAGAAGGTGAACTGGGATAAAACTTATAATAAAATGAAACATTAAAAACGGTGATAAAAAATGATGGATACTAAAAAAGTTCACCTCCCTGTTCTCATGGAGAAGGATAAGGATGGTTTCTTTGTGGTAGAATGCCCCATTCTCCGAGGGTGTTATACTCAGGGAAAAACAATAGACGAAGCGTTAAAAAACATACACGAGGTTATTGAACTGTGTCTTGAGGAGCAGAAGGAAGAAATTGTGGAACATCTTGATGCAATCCAAGAGTTCAGTTACCACGTTGTGTCAGCAGAGATATGAGCAAACTGCCCATTATTTCTGGAGAAAATGCAGTTAAATGCTTTGAAAAGCTGGGCTATGTGGTGGTGCGACAAAAAGGAAGTCATATCCGGATGCTGCACGAGTCTGACAAAGGTAAGAAGCCACTAACGATTCCTAAACACAGGGTACTTGGTAGAGGACTATTAAGAAAGCTGGTGAGGGATGCTGAAATAAGTGTTGAGGAGTTCGGCGAGTTGTTATGATTCCAATCACTCGCCCAACAGATGCCCGAATTCATTCGGTGGTGGGTGGGCTGGGGCTGGATTATAAAATCGTCTAAAAATTAGGTTTGATGAGACACTACGAGGTTACGAAATCTATGAACAGGATAACAGGCGGCGTGTGCGCAGTTCGCGGCGTACGTGCCTTCGGAATCAGGGAACTGGCTGAACGCGAGGACGGCAAGGAAAGCAAGAACGGGCTCGCTGTAATAACAGGAAGCGGAGAGTCGGCAGGAGTTTTTACGAAGAATAGGATCATCGCGCCACCACTGACGCTCACAAGAGCGCATCTCGAGGCGAGGCACAGGCTCGGTGCTGTGATTGTAAACAGCGGGTGCGCAAACGCGTTCACCGGGAAAAGGGGCTTGTCAGACGCCGGTCGCATGGCGGAACTTGCAGCGGAGAGGCTCAACCTCGAAAAAGATGCAGTAGGCGTAGCCTCAACGGGTGTCGTCGGTGTATCGCTTGATCTGAAGTGGATTGAGAGCCAGATCGACTCGGTGGTCGCCGGGTTATCCGCGACTCCAGAGGGCAGTAGCGCAGCAGCGCAGGCGATTATGACAACAGACACCCGCCCGAAGGAGTTCGCGGTCGAACTCGGGTCAGGCGTTCGCATCGGTGGAATCGCGAAGGGTTCCGGCATGATTGCGCCCGATATGGCAACGATGCTTGCGTTCATCTACACCGACGCCGACCTGCCGCACGAAACGCTTGAAACGTGTCTGAAACAGGCGGTAGACACAAGCTTCAACATGATCGTCGTTGACGGCGACACAAGCACCAACGACATGGTGCTTCTGACCGCGACAGCCGAAGTGGGAGCTCCCGAATACGACGAAGAGGAGTTTCAGGAGGGGCTTGATTGCGTCTGCACCGAACTTGCGAAGATGATCGCCCGCGATGGAGAGGGGGCAGAAAAACTGATCGAGGTGAGGGTTACCGGCGCAGAGACGAACGAGGACGCGGAAGTTGCGGCAAAAGCGATTGTACGCTCTCCGCTCGTCAAGACCGCTGTGCATGGCTGCGATCCGAACTGGGGGCGGGTGGTCGTTGCAATCGGGTATTCCGGCGCAGCAGTTGACCCGGATCTGATCTCGCTTGCGCTCTCTGGGGTGCGGGTTGTTGATTGCGGCACAGTTCTTGATTTCGCGGGCGAGGATGTGGATATGAGTGGCGAGGATGTTGGGATCGATGTCGATCTGGGGCTGGGTGCGGGCGAGGCTACCGCTTGGGGCTGCGATCTGACATGCGAGTACGTGCGGATCAACGCTGAGTACACGAGTTGAGGTTTTCGGTATGTTTCTTTCGAGTTTGTACATAATCCAGACTCGCAGTCCGATATTCACCCGATCAGGGGTCTGATCGATTTCTTTGTGTGGATTCTATACCAAAAATTTATATAACACCTACGCCAAAGTGGATCGTGATCATCGGTGATGGTCGCAAGTATAACACAAGGAGGAGACTCTATGAGCGAATTCATAGACGAATTCATTGAGACGTGGAAGAAAGTAATAACCACACCGGGCGACTTCTTCAGAGACATGCCGACATCTGGCGGATATGAAGCGCCGCTGAAGTTCGCAGTTGTGAACTACCTGATAGCTGGCATCGGAACAGCACTGATCTCGTTTGGCAGCCTGTTTGCCGCGGTCATTGCTGCGCCGGTGTTCGGAGTAATCGGGGTCTTCATCGGCGGATTGATACTGTATGTATGTTTCAAGGTCGTTGGCGGATCCGGAAGTTACGAGGGTACGGTTCGACTGGCTGCGTATTCATCGGCAGTAACCGCGGTTTCGTGGATACCGATCGTTGGTTGGGTCGTAGGGCTTTATGCGATCTACCTCAATATAGTTGGCGGAACATTCGTTCACAATCTCACGATGGTGAAGTCAGCAATAGCGGTATTCATACCGGTAGTCGTGCTGGCAATAATTGTTGCGCTACTGGCTGCTGCGATTGTGGCGATGATAGCGAGCATAGGACTGAGCGGACTGTGCTGATATAAGGTGCACAAACCCGCACTCTTGGTGCAGGTTCTAATCGATTGGCGGCTCCTGGTCGAGTGGAGATATGTATGATCGGGGGCACGTCTCTTTTTGTGTAAGGCTCCCAGGACTTCGTCACTGACGACCGCACAAATGATTCTGAAACCTCCGACTCGCAGCCGATACAATTCAGGATTCGTATTATGCAGTTTCTTTATATCTGCTTTTGCACGTCTTTTCCTTGGATGTAATTCTAACTCTTCGAGATTTGACAGGATTCGCTCACGTTCGTCATCTTGTAGACTTTTAAGCTGTTTGCGAGCGGTCTCTCCTACTTGTTGGTACGGCTGCTGCAGAAAAACTACCTGATGATGTGGCAAAGGAAGTAGCAGAACGTCTTGCAAGATTAACCGACTCAAGTAAAAAATTGTCGAAAGTGCAATCGAAAGTATCAGCTCAACATTGGGAGAAAATGACCGAAATTCTTCGACAAATTCATGAACCTCTACGAACAACAACCCGAAGAACCACAAACCCAATACTAAGATTACAACCCCCACGATATATTTATTATTAATCTAAATAGACAATTTTATCATCTATCTCCAATATCCTTTCTCAGATCAGATGGTTTCGCATAATAGTATCCCTGTTTGTAATCGAAGTCGGAATAATCACCGGGACGTTCGCGTCTGATATGCCGTGCGCCTAATCCAAGCCCGGCAACCAATCTTCGCGCAATTCGTGCTTAACAAGAAGCACAACCGGACACCCCCTGCATAAAACAGCGAAACCGGAGCGCTTTTACTCAGGAGGTGGCAGACCTGATTACTTTCGTCCCCTCGACCGCCAGAAAGATCGTTGAAGAGACCGAAAGCACGATTACCCAATCCCACAATCCCAGCGCAACGGTATCAAACATTAACTGCAAAAACGGGACGTACAAGATGCACAACTGTAACAAAGCGCACAACAGAACCGCACCGATCATATAGCGGTTCGAGAAGAGACCGATCCGGCTCAGCGAATACCGTTCCGACCGGCAGTTGAGCGCATTAAATAGCTGGAAGAAGACGAAGGTTGTGAACGCAAGCGTGCGTGCGTGCGTTACTACGTCTTCTTCCAAGCCGGGCATCTGCAGCACATACCAGAACACGAGGATGGTGGCGATGAACATCAGCAGTCCTGCGCCTGTGATGAATTTCAGCACGTCCCCGGTGATTATCGACTCCCGCGGGTCTCTTGGCGGGCGGTTCATGGTCTGGTGGTACGGCTCCATCGAGAGCGAGAGCGCAGGCGGACCGTCCATCAGCAGGTTGACGAAGAGTATCTGCATCGGCGCAAGCGGCAGCGGCATCCCGGCAAGCAGCCCGACAAAGATCAGCAGGATCGCACCGACGTTAGTGGACAACTGGAACCTGATGAACTTCTTGATGTTATCATAGATTCCACGACCTTCCTCAACCGCATGTACGATCGACGCAAAGTTATCGTCCGTAAGCACCATGTCAGACGCTTCTTTTGCCACGTCCGTTCCTGTAATCCCCATTGCAACCCCGATGTCAGCCATCTTGAGCGCAGGCGCGTCATTCACGCCGTCGCCGGTCATTGCCACGACGTTACCCTGGTCCCGAAGCGATGAGATGATCTGCACCTTGTGAGCCGGCGAAGTTCTTGCATACACGTACGCATCCTGACCGGATCCGGCATCCAGATCTTCCCCGGTCGCCATTCGCTCCGGATACTCCGGATCTTTCGGATTAGTGTGATTAGTATGACCAATTGGGTTGGTCGGATTGGTTGGATTAATTAGATTGGTTGGATTGCCCGGATCTGCCGGCTCGATACCGATGATGCCAAGATCGAGTGCAATCGCCCTCGCGGTCTCCTTGTGATCGCCCGTGATCATGATCGTGGTGATACCTGCTTTCCTGCAGGTGGCGATCGCTTCCCTGACGCCGGGGCGCGGCGGATCGATCATTCCTGCCATGCCCGCAAAGACCAGATCGCGTCCGTACCTGTGCTTGCGATCTTCTGCCGTATCAGTATCAGCATCCGTACCCGCATCCGCCTCATCCGACCGCCTGTATGCAAGTGCAAGCACCCTGAGTGCGTCTGATGTCATCTCTGTATGTAGATGATTGATCGAATCGAGATCGTCGGCGGTCATCTCCGCCACCCTGCCGTCTTTATAAATATGGGTGCATAGCTTAAGGATCGAGTCGAGTGCGCCCTTGACACAGACCAGCCGGCCGGAACCAGACCAGGCGTCGCCAACGTCATTATCATCAACGTCGGCATCACCAACGCCACCAGAATCGCGAATTTCGTGGATCGTGGTCATGTACTTGTAGTCCGAGTCAAACGGAATCTCAGCAACTCTTGGATACCTGTTTACAAGATCTTGCTTGTCGATTCCCGCCTTTGCCGCCGCAACCACCAGCGCACCTTCGGTCGGGTCACCCACAATGGTCCAGTTCCCGTTATCAGACTGGACAAGCGATGAATCGTTGCACAGCACACCAATTCTCAGGATTAATTGCGGCAAATCGATCTCATTCTCTCCTGACATGAACTTCCCGGAAGGCGCATATCCCTCGCCCGTAACCTCGATCAATGCGCCGTTCACAGATATCTTCCGCACGGTCATCTTGTTCTCGGTGAGTGTGCCGGTCTTGTCGGTGCAGATCACGGTTGCGCAGCCGAGCGCCTCGACAGCCTGCAATTTCCGCACGATCACGTTCTTCTTGACCATGCGCTGCACGCCGATTGCAAGTGTGATCGTGACAACAGCAGGAAGCCCCTCCGGGACCGCGGCGACAGCAAGGCTTACTGATGCGAGAAACATCTCGTTTGCTGCGATGCCCTGCAAGGTTCCTGTGATGAAGACAACGATGCAGATTATGAGCGCACCGATGCCAATGTATTTTGCAAGCTGTTTCATCCGTCTCTGAAGCGGCGTCTCCCGTTCCCCGGTTTGCACCATCGCGGCGATCTTGCCAAACTCGGTTCTCATCCCGGTCTCTGTGACTACGCATGTCCCGCGCCCGCGGGAAACGGTGGTTCCTGTATGCACGGTCTGCGCAGCCCCACGATCGACAGGCTGCGACTCCCCTGTGAGCACTGACTCATCCATCTGCAGATCGCCCTCGATGATCATGCTGTCTGCCTGCACCCGGTCGCCTGCCGCAAGCAGCAGCAGATCACCGGGCACGAGCTCTGCTGCATCCACCATCTGCTCGCCACCGTCCCGCACCACACGCGCCTGCGGCGTAATCATGGATTTCAGTGCTTCAAGAGCACGTTCAGCCCGGTATTCCTGGATAAAGCCGAGCACCGCATTGAATACGACAAACCCCGTGATCACAAAGCCGTCAAGGCGTTCACCGATCAAAAAAGAGACAATCGCCGCAACAATCAGCAAAATAAGCATGAAGTCGAGAAACTGGGATGCTAAAATCTTCAGGGGTGTCGCTTTTTCAGTTTTTTCCAGTTCGTTCCGCCCGTGCTCAGCCAGCCGCCTGCTTGCTTCATCTCCGGTCAATCCGGACGTGCCTGACCGTAACCGTTCAAGGACCGATGCGATCTCGGGGGTGGGTCTGTCAGCTGGGTTCATTGTGGCGGCATGTATAACGATCTGCTACTATCGGTCATTTGCTTGCCAGAGGTTGTAAAGTTGTTGGGCGGTAGCTCCAATCAATGTCCTATATTTCATCGAGACTCACGAATTCTTCTTCGCAAAGGATTTTTCGCTGACATTCTATAAAAGCATCATCATAATCAAAATGCTCCAGCCACATATCGAGCGCGTCGGTCACTGCCCTGCCGAGATCGATGTTCTGGTCATTGCATCTGCTTCTGAACATGCGATAAATCCCTTCATCCACCTCTTGAACCAGTTGCGCTGACATAACTTCGAACAGTTTAGAAAAACAAAACCAAAATTGGATACTTAGGCATGTGGTCAATCTGGTAAAAGTATACATAGACTATTGTATGCAAATCATTTCATCAAAAGCTGATGCACAATCCACGAACTTCTGCGAACCCGAAAACCAGATTAACCCCGCGCCACAACAATACTCCTACACATGACCCTCACAGAATCCGAAGCCAAACACATCCAGCCCACATACACCCGCCAGCCCATCCACATAACCCGCGGCAGCAGCTGCCGGGTCTGGGATGCGGAAGGAAAAGAGTACCTCGACTGCCTTGCAGGAATCGCTGTAAACGTCTGCGGACACTGCCACCCAAGAGTCGTCGAAGCGATAAAGATGCAGGCAGAGACCCTGATTCACACATCGAACCTCTACTACACCGAGCCGCAGATAAGACTCGCAGAGGAACTCGTGAAGCTAACCGGACTCGACCGCATATTCTTCTGCAACTCTGGTACAGAGGCTGCCGAGGCTGCGATGAAGCTTGCCCGCCGTGCGACGGGAAAGACCGATTTCATCGCAGCAGAGAACTCGTTTCACGGAAGAACGCTTGGTGCGCTAAGCCTCACGCACACCGAGAAGTACCGAAAGCCGTTTGAGCCGCTCATCCCGGGTGTCATGTTCGTAAAATACAACGACGCATCAGCGATGGAGGCGGCGATCACCCCGGATACTGCCGCGGTAGTCCTTGAAGCGGTTCAGGGCGAGGGTGGAGTCAAGATCGCATCAAAAGAGTACCTTAAGGAAGTACGAGAGATCTGCAATGAGCGGGACGTCCTCCTGATCATCGACGAAGTCCAGACCGGATTCGGGAGAACCGGAGCATGGTTCGCGTACGAGCACTACGGGATTAAGCCGGACATCATGACGATGGCAAAAGCCATTGGCAGCGGTTTTCCGATCGGTGCGATGGCGTCACGCGATGACCTCCAGTTCGAGCGCGGTGATCACGGCGCAACCTTCGCAGGAGGTCCGCTTGCATGTGCGGCGTCGCTTGCCACAATCGATGTGATCCGGAGCGAGGGGCTTGTCGAGCGCTCGAGGGTGCTTGGCGCACGCCTCAAGTCGGGACTCCAGTCGATTGAGTCGCTTGCCGGAAACCGGGTGCGTGAGGTACGCGGCATGGGACTCATGGTCGGAATGGACTTTGAGTCGGGGTGCGGCAAGCTTGTTGATATGGCAAGAGAACGCGGGGTTCTCCTGAACTGCACCGCTGACACGGTGCTAAGGTTCCTGCCGCCGCTTACGATTACAGATGAAGAGATCGACCAGGTTCTGGCGGTTGTCGGGGCTATCGGGTAGCTATATGGTTTTTTGGTGTTTGTGGATCGGTGTGGTTGACCCGTATCAAATCACTAACTCATTTGTTAGTAACTCGTTTGTTATAAGGATGGTCGGCACACCCGCGGAACCCAAAAAGCGTCGCGCCGCGGCAGCCACCTCACCCCGCGAACTCCACAAACTCACGCAGCTTGCGAAGCGCAGCACCACTATCGATAACCGCCTCTGCCTTCCGAACACCAGCCGCAAGATCGCTGACCGTTCCCGAAACATAGATCGCAGCACCGGAGTTTAGCACCACAACATCCCTTTTTGCCCCCCCCACGCCTTCGAATATCGAGACGATGTCATGAGCGTTCTCTTCAGGAGTCCCGCCCGCGATATCCGCAACCTTCGCCCGCTCAAGCCCGAAATCCTCAGGTTTTACCGTGTACGTCGAGACCTCGCCCTCATCGAGCGACGCGACCACAGTCTCACTGATATTTGAGATCTCATCCATCCCATCACCGTGTACGACCATGGCTCGCTCGCTTCCAAGAAGCGCAAGCACACGCGCAAATGTCTCGCAGAGCGCGGGATCAAAGACGCCAATCACCTGCGCTCTTGCGCCTGCCGGGTTTGTGAGTGGACCAAGAATGTTGAATACGGTTCGCACGCCAAGCTCCCGTCTCGGCATCGCAACGCGCTTCATCGCCGGATGGAAGACCGGCGCAAGAAGAAAGCCGATTCCCACCTTCTCGATGCATTCCGAAACCCGTTCCGGCGGGAGATCGATTCGTATGCCAAGAGTCTTCAGGACATCCGCGCTTCCCGACTTTGACGTGATTGCGTAGTTCCCGTGCTTTGCAACAGGGATTCCTGCTGCCGCGGTGACGATTGCGGCGGCGGTGCTGACGTTGATCGTGTTGTGGACGTCGCCGCCTGTGCCGCAGGTGTCAACGAGCGTTCCCGCAACATCCGGCGCAATCGTGCGTGCAGCGGCGCGCATGCCGCGTGCGAATCCCGCAATCTCGTCTATCGTCTCACCTTTCATCTTGATTCCCATCAAGAATGCCCCGATCTGGGCGTCGGTCGCATCTGTGAAGATGCTTGCGATTGCGCCCTCTGCCTGCTCCATGCTCAGATTTTTTCGCTCGCTTATGGACTGGATGTATTCTTTCATCGTTATCATCCCTGTTCTATCGATGCTGCGGAATTCCGGTCGTTTCCGGCAACTGTCGATTTTCCGAGTGTTATCGCCATGCCCTTAGATTCTACCGCAGAGTGCGCAGAGCCACGCAGAGGGTTGAAAACGGTCTCGAAACTCTTGCGTTCCTCCGCGCCCTCCGCGGTGATAAATCACTTGATTTTCAGACAGTGCCGTTATTTCATATATTTTCCGCATCTCGTGTGACTAATCTGGCGCATACTTATTATGATATTTGGGTTGCGCTGAAGACGAGCAGCAGGATCATTGCCAAATAGCCCCACAATCTCCCTAACCCACCCGCACGTCCAGCGCGACATTGTACTGGTGCGGCGAGTACGACCTGACGACCCGCTCCCCGAGCACCCGCACCAGCGCACCCTGCTCGCCCAGCCCACAATCGCTCGCAGCCTGCTCGATCGCCTCACGCGCACCAGTGAACGGATCAGAATCCGGCGCAATGTCGTAGTAATGGATGACGCCGCCCGGTTTTAAGATCGTCAGTGCAGAGTTAAGGAACTCGTTTGCCGAATGCGGGAGGTTCATGATCAGATGGTCGGAAATATTGCGCAGATCGGGCGCAACGTCCCGCACGTCGCCGCAGATGATCTTGATGTTCGGGGTTCGGTTCAACTGCGCGTTTCTCTTCAGGTACTCGATTGCTACCGGATTCTTGTCGATTGCTACCACCTGCACCTGCCCGACTGTTTTTGCGATCAGGATAGAAAACGGTCCCGCACCTGCAAACATATCGACGACAACGTCTCCCTGCCCGATCTGATCCGCGATGCGCTTGCGTTCGGTTCCGAGTCTCGGCGTGAAGTAGACGCGTGCGAGATCAACCTCGTACCGGCAGCCATACTCCCGGTGTACGGTCTGCGTCTTCGGAACGCCCGCGAGTACGCAGAACTCCCTGACCCTGAACTCACCTGTAACTGGCGATAGCGTTCCGAGAACGGTCGATATGTTCTTCTGAATCAGAAGAATTGCGTCTGCGATCTCTGCCGCATCAGGGTCATCCGAATCGATGATCGCAAGATCGCCGATCATCTCAAACGACGGCGTGAATCCGAGAATGCTCGCAAACGTCTGCTTCTCTTCGTACTCAAAATCCATGCGCAGGAGTTTGAGATCCGAAGAATCAACTTCAAGCACACTCACGTCGATTTCATCCTTGAGCGGGAAGTAGAGGTACTCCTGATCCTTTCGAACCGCGGCATTCCTCTGCAACGCGCCCATCTCGGCGAGCGCACTGCGAACCGCTTCACCGCTTCGCTTCGGCACCCGTACGCACCAGAATTGCTCGTATTTTATATCGCGCATCTCACAATCCTCTATCTCGCACCTTCCGGCTCACATCTTACCTCTTACCTCTTGCATTTCGCAATCGTCTCTCTCATCTTTTCCGATCTCGTCGAGTATGCACCCCGGGATATCTACCACAGATGCAACCTCGTCTATGATACTGCCATCGCCGGTTGCAACGATTGGGTCACAGCCACTGCCACCACTACTGCCACTACCACAGTTACAGCCACAGTGCTTCAGATCGAAATCAACGTGCTTCGACGTCCTCGCGTCCCCCGCGATCGAATACTCGGGGAGCAGCCCCCGGATGTGCCGTGCAAGACGCCCGCTCTTACTGATCTGAGCGTCGAAGAGGAATGTGACGAACTCAGGCGCGTGTCTTGATATCATCTCGAGAATCCTCATGCAGACACACGGATCAGGATTTTTGTAGTTTCTGAAAACGCCCCTCACATCCCGGATGAATCCATCATCGCACAAAAATACCGGTTCTCCGGAAATAATGCTTTCCGTTGCGATCAGGACGTTGTACCCATCCACCATCAGCTCCCTTCCTCTGATCTCGGCGCATGCTATCTTTTTCTTGATTCGTGATGCTGCAACACCGGGTTCGATCACAGTCCGCATCAATATGTGCCGGTCCGGGAGCGCCAGCCGGTGGTGATCGCAAACGAACCGCACTGCGCTTGTGCGCGGGTACCCTCTCGACAGCAGGTGCCTGATATCCTCTGCTGCAAGACGCAATCGCAGGTCACGCGAAACCATAGTCTGTGGTTGATCGTGGATCGGCATTACATCTTTGGGTCGGGAGGTCGATTGTCAGGTCTCAATCACCGTTAAGTATCTGTTAAGTATCAGCAAACGACATGTATCAACAAGAATGACCCAACCACCGGACGCGGAACCGCAGCCAGAATCACCTACTCAGACACAGACTCAATTGCGGGCTCAACCACAGCCGGAATCGCAACCGGAACCGGAGCCTCCGGCACAACCCGAACCCCCGGCACCAGCCGAGCCAGCCGACAGAATCCGTCAGGTCGCAATCACTGAGGAACTGAAGTCCTCGTATCTCGATTATGCGATGAGCGTGATCGTCGGGCGTGCGCTCCCTGACGTTCGCGATGGCTTGAAGCCGGTGCACCGCCGCATCCTGTATGCGATGCTCGAGGGAGGCGTCGTCTCAACGAAGCCGCACCGCAAATCGGCACGCATCGTCGGTGACGTGATGGGCAGGTACCATCCGCACGGCGACGCCGCGATCTATGAAACGATTGTGCGGATGGCGCAGGAGTTTTCGCTCCGGTATCCACTGATCGATGGGCAAGGAAATTGGGGTTCAATTGATGGCGATTCCGCGGCAGCGATGAGATATACTGAGGCACGGATGGCGAAGATCGCAGAAGAGATCCTTGTGGACATAAATAAGGAGACTGTTGATTTTGTTCCGAACTACGACGATTCCTTGAAAGAACCATCTGTTCTCCCTGCGCTCCTCCCGAATCTCCTGATCAACGGCTCCACCGGGATTGCTGTCGGCATGGCGACCAACATGCCGCCGCACAACCTCGGCGAGACTGTGGACGGGATCGTTCACGTGATCGACAACCCTGATGCAACCGTCGATGAACTGATGGCGCTCGTCAAGGCGCCCGATTTCCCGACGGCGGCTGCGATCACCGGGCTTTCGGGGGTCAGGGCGGCGTACACGACCGGGCGCGGCATTGTGGGCATGGTCGCAAGAACTGAGATCGAAACTGCGAAGGACAGGGAGCGAATCATCGTAACCGAGCTTCCGTACCGTGTGAACAAGGCGAAACTTGTTGAGGCTATCGCAGATCTTGTTAAGGAGAAGAAGATCGAGGGAATATCGGATCTCAGGGACGAGTCAGACAAGGACGGGATCAGGGTCGTAATCGAGCTCAAGAAAGGCGCAAACTCGCAGGTCATCCTGAACCAGCTACACAAGCACACGCAACTGAAGACCACATTCGGAATCATCAACCTCGTGCTGGTGAACGGCGAGCCGAAAGTCCTCCCGTTAAAAGGGCTCATACAGTGCTACATCGATCACAGAAAGGAGATAATCGTCCGTAGAAGCAGGCACGATCTCAAGAAGGCGGAAGACCGGCTGCACATCCTCGACGGGCTGAAGATAGCACTCGACAACATCGATTCTGTTATCAAGCTGATCAGATCATCGAAGACGGCGGAGGCGGCACGAGAGGGGTTGATCGTAAACTTCGGGCTCTCGGAGGTGCAGGCGAAGGCGATTCTTGAGATGCAGCTTCGCAGGCTCACAGGAATCGAGCGCGAGAAACTCGACGCGGAATATGCGGCGCTCGAAGAGACGATCGCATTCCTAAGAGAAGTTCTTGCAAACCCGCAGAAGGTTCTTGACCTGATAAAAGAGGAGCTTCTTGCGATCAAGGATAAATATGCAGACCCGAGGAGAACCGAGATACTGGAGGCGCACGAGGAGTTCGAGGACGAGGACTTGATCCCGTCTGAGGATGTGATCCTCACGATCTCGAACACCGGCTACATCAAGCGCGTGCCACTCGACACGTACCGGCAGCAAGGGCGTGGTGGACGCGGGGTTATCGGCATGGGAACAAAGGAAGAGGATGTCGTCGAGGACATCTTCATCGCAAATACTCACAATCACATCCTGTTTTTCACAAACAAGGGACGGATTCACTGGCTCAAGGTCTACCGGATCCCGGAGGGGAGCAGGCAGTCGAAAGGAAAGGCGATCGTGAATCTCCTGGAACTATCTGGTAACGAGAGCGTTACGGCTTTTGTCAAGGTTGCTGAGTTTGATTCCGAGCATTACCTTGCAATGGCGACAAAACGCGGAATTATCAAGCGAACGCCGCTCTCAGAGTTCAGCCGCCCCAGAAAGGGTGGGATCATCGCGCTCAAACTGGACGAGAGTGACGAACTGGTCTCGGTGAGGCAGGTCAACGATTCCGATGACATTATAATCGGCACCGCTCATGCAAAGGCGATCCGGTTCCATGCTCCGGATGTTCGCAGCATGGGTAGGGCTGCACGCGGCGTTCGTGGAATCACGCTTGCCGCTGACGATTACGTCGTTGATATGGAGATTGTAGAGGAGCGCGCTGCGCTTCTGACCTTGACTGAGAACGGGTACGGGAAGCGAACCGAGTTTGACGAATACCGGGTCACAAGGCGCGGCGGAAAAGGGATCATCACAATCGTCCCAAGTCTGCGAAACGGGCTTGGGATAGCGATCAAGACGGTCTACGAGGATGATGAACTGCTTGTCACAAGCCAGAACGGAAACGTGATCAGAATTCCTGTGCATACCATCAGGATGCAGGGGAGAAACACGCAGGGCGTCAGGATCATGCGGCTCGACGAGGGGGACCGGGCGGTCGCTGTTGCGAGGATTGGGAAGCTGCGAGAGGGGGAGGAGTCTGAAGATCTGGCTGGAGATGTGGCTGGAGATTGCGCAGAGGATGTGACTGGAGAGGCTACTGTGGTCGGTTACGAATAGGCGATCTGGCAGGATTGTACTTATCCTCGCTGCGCGACAAACCGAGCTTTTTTGCACAAGTGTCAGTTGGAGCCCCCTAACGACGCCTTTTGCGCCTTCGCGTTATATCAGAGGAACGAGAAATACGCGGACGGGATTGGTCGGGTTTAAGTAATGTGGGCATGATGGAACTTGTGTTACACAGATCAAACGATTGGATTGAGCAATTATGAAGATGTCTGAACGAAGGCAAAGGATGTCGGAGGAAGGGGGGCGGCGTTCCCCGGGGTTTTGCCGATATTAACTGTGCGGTAAAGCGTGGCATTGCGGCGGAAGTATCTGTTGTGTAAATCCCACAACGTGAAGCGCCCGCCATTTCTCCGCTGATCTTCTCGAATTGATCAGGAGAACTCCAGCCAGTGCGATCAGAGCAATTGATACAAAGAGGATACTCAAAAGTTCCGGGACGGGGTAAGCAGGGGCGTTATCAGGTGCTGTGATGTGGCTGTGTGCGCCGCCTGTTTTTACTTTGAGGTCTGTGGTGGTGTTTGTGATATTGACTGCCAGATAATCGTCTGTTGATATGATAAACGAGTCTGCTGTGATCTGGAAGTCGAATGTTGTGTTTCCGTCTCCGTTTATCGTATCGCTGCCGCTGGCTGTGAAGTTGCCGCCGGAACAGTTTCCGACTTCTATCGAGAAGTTCTGTCCAGATGCGAGTGCTGTTTCGAGCGTTATTCTGCCAGTCCAGATGCCTGCCGGGAAGTTGAGGTCTATCTGTGCGGGTTCGTCCGCGATCCAGAGGTTGGAACTGCCGGTTGCTATGGTGAGGCTGCCGGTCGGGTTGGTTGTGGTTCTGTACATGGTGCTGTTGTTGTGGAGGTGCCATGCAGGGGATGGGCTGGTGGGAAGGTTCGATAAAAAGAGGGAAGAAGTTTTAATTGAACCTTCTTCTGATCCTGCTTACGCCAATAACACACAACAAGCCAACGAGAGCGATGATTCCGTGCGGGGTGAGTACTGGAACATCTGTTGGCGGCGTCGAAGGTGGGTTTGCGAGCACGATGAAGCCGGGCGATCCGCTGTCCAGCCCATCCGTTGCTGCGTCGTAGACGCCGTTTCGGTTCGCATCGATCACGATATCGTATCTGCCGGGCGCAAGCGGGGCGTGCCAGACGAGCACCGGGGCTATATCGCCATTATTCACTGATACGGTCTCGACTGCGCCTGTGACGTCTGGCGGGATTAGATCGCCATCGTTCCAGTCCTGATCATGGACTACGTGGATGTCCACGTTCGTGCCGGGGGTGAAGCCTGATCCTGCAGCGTATACGTTCTCGTTCGTGCAGTATCTGTACTTTGGTGCGCCGGTGGCGGAGGACGAGGAGGCGAGGGGGCGGTCAACCAGTGTAAAGTAGGCGATGGCGAAGCCCCGCAGGCTGTTAACACCTCCGAAGGTCACTTGGATGGTATATGTTTCACCCATCGTTAACTCAGGATAATCCATGGTGTTGAAATCAACAGCATATTGCTCCTTAGCAGGATCAATCTGGACGCCGTTAGTGGTGTTGAAGTTTGTGATGACGCTGCCTGTGGAGTTTGTGATGGTGACGTTGACTGTGTCGTCGTGGATGAATTCTCCTGTATCG
>JAGGRW010000082.1 GCA_021159385.1 Methanosarcinales archaeon | reverse complement strand
ACCATGATGAAGTTAGCTACTGCTATCGATTTTTATGGTATCTTTTAAACTTGGGTATAACTTTTTTATGGTCCGTAGTTATGACATCATTTGCTGTTAAAATTTCACTCAACTCTCTGACCCTAAATGAATGAAGTATTTTTTCGTCTTCTTCGATTAAATCGCCTAATTTCACCGTGTCGCACCTCCTTTTTCTCGTAGTTTACTTATCCACATTATTCTATTCAAGTTATCAAACCCCCGCTCAATTACTTCTATCATATTTAGATCTCTGCATATAACACTTGTGGTGATTCAGGAGAGAAAGTTGGTATGTGAATAGTTGAAACTCGTGAGTTCAGTGAGATGCGGTGGGGAGGATTACACAGCATATATGCTTCGGGCTTGCATCCCACACCCATCGGGACATTGCTTCATTTGGTCGCAACGTCGTCTATAATGATAGCCCAATTCCGCGCCACCCTCAGCGAATACACGCACCAGTTCACCCCACACTGTTCTACGCTCATCCTATCGCCCGACCTCCAAGCCCATCGGATGCCACGCAATTCATTGCAGGGTGGCGCGGACGGGGCTTCGGGAGACTATCACGATGGACGCGGAGGTCGGGTTGGGTTTATTAGATCACAAAATTGTCTAAAAATTAAGTTGCCGGGACACTACTCCGTCCAGAGTGCCCGGTCACCCCCTTGCGCATACATTAAATCAGATTCGCCGCATGTAGGATACAATGCAGTGGCTGAAGAAGATGATCGTTCTCGGTGCCTCCGTGAGCCTACTTTCGGTTGTCGCCGTCATTCTCTACACAACGACCGACGAGACGCTGCCGAGCCTTCTTGCGGTGCAGCCGGTCTACCTGCTCGCTGCGGTTCTTCTGCACGTCCTCTCGTACGGCATCTGGGGGTACCGGATATCGGTTCTCTGCAGGAGTCTCGGCGAGCGCGTGGGCGTTATCAGGTCAACAGAGGTTGCGGCGTCGAGCCTGCTCATGATGGCGATTACGCCGTCAAGCGCTGGTGGGGAGCCGGTTATGGTGTACATGCTGACAAAGGAAGGCATAACTCCCGGAAAAGCGTCCGCAATCGTCGTTGCGGGGCGATTGTTCGACGCTCTGCTGCTGCTTCTTGCGCTGCCGCTTGCACTGATCACGCTGAAGCGAACGTCGCTTGAGCTTGACATCCTGTTAGTCTCTGCCGCGCTGACCGTGATACTGGCGATTGCTGCGATCTCGCTTGTTATATCCAATCACTCGTGGGCAATCTCGGCTGTGACCGCACTCGTGCAGAGGCTCTCCCGCGTCGTCGGACTCGGGGCTGTATCGGATTCGCTCATCGGAAAGATCGAAGAAGGGGTGATTGAGTTCAGAAACAGCTTCATCGGGGGTGCCAGAGGTACCGGGGGCGTCAGAAGCGCACGCAGCAGGAGGTCAGACATGCTGCTTGCGTCCTTAGCCACCATCCTCTTCTGGGTCGTTGAGTTCATGCACATCCCGCTGATCCTCTATGGGCTCAATGTCCAGGACGCGTTCTCCTTTATTCCTCTCGCCTTCGCAGTGCAGGTGATAATATCGATCGTCATGGTCGTGCCGATAACGCCGGGTGCGTCAGGGGTTGCCGAACTCTCGTCAACCGCGCTCCTCGCAACATTCGTACCGCTCCACCTCGTCGGAATCGTTGTGATCTGCTGGAGGGCGGTGACATACTACCTGAACGTGGTCGTCGGAGCGGTCGTCAGCATCAGAATCGTCAGGAATATGGACTTCATCAGGAACATGTCCCGCTGATTCGGACAATCCGGGTGTTCAGGTTCAATTCGGCTCTTTCTGTAGTTCGCGTTGCAAGCGTTTCGCAGATGAGTTATGCCCGTGCGAAATTGCGTACTTATGGATGGCTGCGCCGCTGCTTGCGCAGACACGAATGGCACGTTTGAACACTTTCATGCGATGATGGACACTTTTTAATTTTTTATTGAAACATCGTTTGTTCATAGATGCAAACAGGTTGTAACAAAAGTTAGATAGACCGGATTTGGTTTTAAACGACCTTGCTTGCTCGATAAAACTATTTATTAGTGAGAACAGCTGTTCCATCGTATTATTAGTCTCCGGAGCGAATCCTTCTTTCAACAACTCTATATTCTTAAAATAAATATTTTTACATACTTAATCATCTTTTCCGATGCTCGCGATGGTTTTATTCTCGAAGCCAGTTCTAAAACTTCTTGATAGTATACCGATGACTCTATCGATGTTTCAGCGAAGATCAACTTCTTTGCGAGTTCATACAATTCACGTTCGAGAGGTGGTATCTTCGCAATATCTCCGAAAATATCGAGATATTTCTCGGTAAGATTCTTCAATTGGTGAAATACGCAGAAAGAATGTGCGACATTCGGGAAAACCGACTTTACTTCCCCAATAATCGCAGTATCTTCGTCAGAAACAATTTTTAAGAGATCTTTTTCGGGTATTGGATCTCTAATTCGATTCAGGAGTGGTACTAACTCGAGATGGATTGGTGAGTAATTAGTCATCTGGAAATCGTACTTGCTCAATATCGTGTGGATCGCACCCCACATCCTTCAACCCCGCGCAACATAAAGACCGATCTTGCTCCGAAATTCACGTACACCCCTGCCCGTCAGCCAGTGCGGCACCACCTCACCCTGCAATAAACCGATACGTGGAGTGATCATCATCCGGACTGATGATATGGGGCAAGTCACGGAGTCTTTAGAGCAACATTCTACTGAATGCCATGTTCGTGTGGTGGAACCAAAACGACGAGGGATCGCGAAGTGATGGGGCTGTCGGTTGGATACTATCGTCTCAAAGCCGGCTATTATCTCAACAAGAGGTGCAGCTATCGGGCTCTACTCGACAGATTGAAAAACCACTCCCTTCGGCATCTTTTGAAAACCACAGAATCCATCAGAATCAGCAAAACTCCACATATACCCGAACATGTTCACAGATGACACGAATCCGGTACCCGGCGAAAACACCAGAAGACCTTCAGAGCGTGTCCAGTCCGACGAGCGCCCCGATCGCTGGGATGTCTACATACTGCTCGACGATCTCCGCGAATCGTCCAATGCCCTCACACACATCCGCGGTCGCAAACGAGACGTCCTCAAGCGAGATCCCCTTCTTTTCGTAGATGTACTCAAATATCGCGCGTCTCACGTTCTCGTTTCCGAATAACCCGTGCAGATACGTCCCAAAGACGAGCCCGGATTCGCTGATTGCACCGTCGTCCCCAAAAACCGGAGTCTGGTTTCCCGGCGCGGTCTCGCCTGTATGAATCTCATAGCCGGTAACAGTCTCGCCGCGGATTCTTCCGATGATCGGTCCCCCTGCAACGACGCGTTTTGTGACCTGTCTGGTCTCTTTCTCGTACCTCTCAAACACGGTCGTGACATCGAGAAGCCCGAGTCCCTGAATCTCGGTGGCACGGTCCTCAAATCCGTGATCAACGATCGCCGCCCCCAGCATCTGGTATCCGCCGCAGACCCCGATCACCGGAACCCCTCTTGCTGCTGCGTCAATTATCCTCTCGGCAGTCCCGCGCTCTCGCATCTCCAGAAGGTCAGCGATCGTGTTCTTCGTTCCAGGGAGCATGATCAGGTCAGGCTCTCCGAGATCGGAATCGAGCGGAACGTACCTGACATCCGCAAACGCCTCAAGAGGCTCGAAGTCTGTAAAATTAGAGATTCTCGGGAGGCGGATCACAGCGATATCGATACTACCAGCCGGACGCTCTGGAACAGGCATCATCTTGTCCGCAATCGAGATCGAATCCTCTGACGGGATCGCGAGATCCGAGTAGGGCAGGACACCAAAGACCGGAAGCCCTGTCAGCTCCTCAAGCTCTCTGATTCCCGGCTCAAGGATTGCGTAATCGCCGCGAAACTTGTTGATCACAAATCCCCTGACGAGTTCTCTAACGTCTGCGGGAAGGAGCGCAATCGTTCCGTACAGGCTCGCGAATACGCCGCCGCGCTCGATATCCCCGACCAGTATGATCGCGGGGTTTATCGACCTCGCGGTTCCGATGTTTACGATATCGCGGTCGTAGAGGTTGATCTCGGCTGCGCCACCAGCGCCTTCAATCACAATCAGATCGTACGTTCTCCCCAGCCGCGCAATTGCACCGTCAACGACACCACGCATCTCATCAACCGACTCATAGTAGTCGCCAGCAATCCGATCGTAGGCGGGGCGCCCCAGGATTATCACCTGTGAGAGGCGGTCTCCCTTCGGCTTCAGAAGAACCGGATTCATGTCTACGGTTGGCTCGATTCCGGCAGCCCACGCCTGCACTGCCTGCGCGATCCCGATCTCGCCGCCGTCTTCTGTTATCCACGAGTTGAGACTCATGTTCTGAGCCTTAAAAGGCGCAGTCGATGTCACTTTCGCGAAGATGTGGCAGAGTGCTGCGACGAGTACGCTTTTTCCGACGTGGGATGCGGTTCCGATGATCATCAGGTGTTCTGGCATTTTTTAGTGGTTGTCGCGTATCTGTGTTATTGGTTTGTGTCGGGGGACGGGGTCAGCAGTTTTTGATCAAACTTTTGTGGTAACTACTCAGGTATGTTGATTGGTCGCCCGATTGCGATTCTGTACTTTCTGGCAAGAAAAATAACCGCAGAGTATGCAGAGGAACGCAGAGTAGTCAACCGCTTATTTCCCCTCCGCGTCCCTCTGCGCACTCTGCGGTTAAATTCCCTGTTTGGCTCAGGTTATGTTCCGGGTCAAGCAGTACCGATATAGCGAAGTCGCATGATAGTGTTTTATGTGCCTGAGTAGTTACCTTTTGTGAAAAGTTTGTGAGTAAGAGATGCCCTTCGGGTGGGGGCTGATAATGTACTTTTTCGCAAAATAAAAAAGAAGAGGGCGGGGGTCGATGAAGACCCTCACGTCCTTCGTCGTCCAAGTGCAACCAGTCCGATCAGCCCGATGCCGACGAACGCGATGGTTGCGAGCTCTGGGGTTGGATATGGCGTATCACATGTACTGACATAGCTATATCCGTCTTTGGTCTTGATTGTAGTGCTTGTGGTTGCTGTAATATTTAGAGCCAAGTACTTACCATGCGGTACTGTAAAACCATCCCCAAGATTGAAATGTGCTGATATTATTCCTGGGGTGTTGAGATTAGTACACTCGACACACTTGGTAAAGTTGGACATAGCCCCATTACAGTGGCCAATAGAGACATTACATTGGTCGCCGTCGCCAGTAACCAATAGAGTAAACCACATATCACCGTCGAAGTGGACACCATCATCAGGTATTGCACTATTATTTGCCCGCCACACACTGCTGTTACCTGCATCAATGGTTACATTACCAGATTCCATGTGACCAGCTTCTTGATACATCACATTATCATTGTCTAGGTGCCACACATTAGCACTCGCCATTCCAACCATCGAGACCAGCACAGTCGCCGCCAATATTGTTGCTACAATACTTCGTTTCATTTTGTTTTCTCACCTCCTTTTTGAGTTTCATAGTAGGATGTCATCATACTATATAAATACTCCGGTTAATCTATCATTATCATGTAGTTTAAACTGCAATCTGTCCGTCCGAACAATCACGTCCCATCACGAAAAAAAGAGAAGGTCTGCCGTTTGAGAACGGCAATGTCAAAGAACACCGGGCGCAGTCAGAGCACCATCAGCACCTTGAAGGCGACGATTGCGAGGAATACGAGGAGCAGCGGGGTGTTCTGCATCTCAAGCGTGCTCGACGCCCACCCGTTCCAACACTTCGACTCGACCATGATCTCTGCGACAGAGAGCGATGCGATCAAGCCGATCGTGGCTAACATGCCGCCTACCGCGATCTGTTCGATTGCAGGGGTGTTCTGCAGGCTTGCGAGTGCGGTTGCGGTTAACACGCCATCTCCTCGCTTTCGGTTTTGTGGTGTGTGGATATTGTTATGGGTGCTCTTGTATTTGGTTTCATATTCGTTGCCTCGTTTTGTGTAGCATCTCGGGTCTACGGTTCAACAGAATCGTGGAGATGCCTTCCATAGCAATATGCCTAAACCTATATAAACATTACGTCTATTTGCCATCATTTCGAGATATGCCCTGTGACTTACGCATCTTTGCATCAGGCTCATACATGTCTATTCTGACCGGACGAAGCACTATCTGAAAAAGGACGGTATATATAGTACATCTCCCTCTTCCGGAATTACGGCAGGGACGCTGTTGCATCTCTGTCGCATTCGCACACCCAGTTGATGCCGATGCCGTTTGTCCCGCCCCTGATCACGCAGGAACTGACTGCGATCGAAGAGGCAGACCGGTGTCAGTACTGCAGTATTGTGGAGCGAGAATCAGGCGGAGAGCGGGTGATAATCGAGAACGATCACTGGATCGTGTTTGCGCCGTACTGTTCACGGTTGCCGTTTGAGATGTGGATGCTTCCGAA
This sequence comes from Methanosarcinales archaeon, assembly GCA_021159385.1. Classification (GTDB taxonomy): domain Archaea; phylum Halobacteriota; class Methanosarcinia; order Methanosarcinales; family Methanogasteraceae; genus Methanogaster_C. The sequence goes on along the minus strand of JAGGRW010000082.1, from coordinate 10,175 downwards.
GAAGCACGCAAGCAGCATAACAGCGCCCGATTGCCTGACATCACTCGGTACGACGCTCCGGGATGCGCTCTTGAAACTGAAGACCCTCCTCGATGATCCATCATACAATTACATGTTCTTCCAGATGGACAATAGCAGCTATCACCTGAACATCAGAATCGAGCCGAAGCTCTCGATTGCCGCAGGGTTTGAGAAGAATACCGATGTCTTCATAAACACCATGCCGCCAGAGGATGCGGCAGGATCACTTCGAGAGGTCGATGCGCCGCTCAAAGTCTGAAAGAACAGAGTAATATATCACAAAACCCTCAAGCGGGCTGTTATACGGGCTGAAGTAACTGTGAACCTCACCCGGACCTCCTCCCGCTGTGAAGAGGTAGTACAGATGATCGCTGATCCCAAGACGCCTCCATGTCTCGATTAACTCTCTGTCACCGGTCTCCTTAACCTTCTTCTCAAGATGCTTCAGCTTCTCGTAACATGCGAGCTGCATCTCGTTTCCGAGCCAGCAACTGGTGTCGCGTTCAAGGTCTGCCCACGAGATCGTGTCAAAGACCCCGACATCGATCTCGCCAACAGGATCGCACGTCTCCACGATCTCATATGGCGTTAGAAATGAGAGATGATCATATTTGAGGATCTCTTCCGGAAGGTACCTCAGAAACTCAAATATCCCGGTGTCTGCCCAGTGGTGCTCGCCGAGCGTCTCATAATCCATGAAGATATTGATGCAGTCGCCCCGGGTTTCGGAGAGCCATGCAGCATACTTATCAGCGGTCAGCGGATACTCCTTCCACCACCTTGATGAGAAGCGGAAACCGATGTCGTCGGTCAGCTGGTAATTCCTGAGGAGAACCGGCATGTCATCATGTTTGTACACGTAGTTCGGTGATCTCCAGCCGAGTATCCTCGAGATGCCCTCGGCAAATATCCCTTTGAATCCAAGCGACTTAGCGAGTTCTGCGATCTCACTGTTGTACAGGAGTTCGCTGTTCTCGAAGAACATTGGCTTATAGCCGAGCAGATCCCGGATTGTCCTGAAGTGCATCTCTACCTGATCTATAAACTCATCCTTATCCTCGTAAAGCGATGAGAGGGAGTGGTAGTAGGTCTGGCACAGGAATTCGACGTTCGCAGTCTCTGCGAGATTTTTGAAGAGTTCCAGGAGGTCCGGATCATACATCTCACACTGCTCAAGAAATACTCCTGATATACTGAATGCGACCTTAAATTCATTTTTGTATTCATCCAGCTTGTCCAGGATTGTTTCGGTTGCTGGGTGGTAACATTTCTCTGAAATTTTATTGAAGGTGCTGCGATTCAGTTCGTAATCAAAATATTCTCCTTTATGGTATGGAAATCTGCGGTTCAACCGGTAAGGCTGGTGGACTTCAAACGAAAGGGATATATAGGTCATCGTTACATGATTGCATCTGAGTGATATAAAGATGACCATGAGAAAGTTCGGGGTTGGTCTGGAGCCATCCGAAGACCAGTTTTTGATCAAACTTTTGTGAAAAGTTTGCGAGTGAGAAATGCCCTTTGGGTGGGGGTGGTGATATACCTTTTCGCAAAATTAAAAACTCCTCATACCCGATATATTTAATGCGGTGACTGATAGATACAGAGAGTGATGAAAGCGGTCATTCTTGCTGCGGGCGAAGGGATGCGGTGCAGACCACTGACATATACGAGATCGAAGGTGATGCTCCCGATCGCAAACAAACCGACGATGGAGTATGTGGTGCAGGCGCTGCACGACAACGGCATCACCGATATCGTGATCGTCGTCGGGTATGCAAAGGAACGCGCCATGAGCTACTTCGGAAACGGGCACGACTTTGGCGTTCATATTGATTATGTGGAGCAGGACCAGCAACTCGGCACCGCTCATGCGATAAAACTGGTGGAAGGTCTCGTTGCGGACGAATTCCTCGTACTGAACGGGGACAACCTCGTAAGCGAGAAGACGGTCGCGGATATGCTGAAGAACTATTCCGAAGGTTCCGGAGGCACATCGATTCTGACGGTTCACAAGCAGGACACCACAGGATATGCGGTCGTGGTGGGGAGTGGGGGACGGGTCGAAAAGATCGTCGAGGATCGGAAAGTAAAGAATATCCACAACGTAAACACAGGACTCTATATATTTGACCAGAAGATATTCGATGCGATTGATGAGACGCTGCAGTCCGACGTCGGCGAGTTCGGGATCACGCACTCGATACAGCAGATGATCGACGCAGGCAACGAGGTTTGTTCGTACAGGACCGATAGCACATGGATGGATGTGGTTCATTCGTGGGATCTGCTCGGTGTTAATTCCCGGATACTCGATGACGTCTATGAATCGATAGACGGGAGAATTGAGGGCACGATCGGGGACCGGGCGGACAAGATTGTCGTTTCCGATGGTTCGGTCGTAAGAGCAGGTTCGCACATAACAGGTCCTGTTGTCATCGGGAGAGATTGCGAGATCGGTCCGAACGTTGTCATCGCGCCATCGACGTCGATCGGAGACAACGTCACGATCGAGCCGTTCACATACATCAGAAACAGCGTGATCCTCGATGATGTCTACATCGGTTCGCACTCAACCATACGAAACTCGATAATCGGGGAGAACAACCGGATCGATAGCCATTTCATAACAGCGAGTGGGAGGAACCTTTTAATCGAACTTGGCGGGATCCTGCACCACGCGGATGAACTCGGGAGCGTGATCGGGGATGGTAACGTGATCGGGTGCGATGTCTCGACAGACCCCGGGACATTGATCGGGACCGAGTGCAGGATCGGAACTGGCGCGGTCATACGGGGAAAGATACCGAATCGTGCAGTGGTGATCTGAGATGTGCGGAATCGTGGGGTATCTCGGCACACTGGAGGCTATGCCTGTACTCTTTGACCTTCTCAAGCGGCTTGAGTACCGCGGGTACGACTCCGCTGGAATTGCGATCGCTGGTAACAGCATCCGGACATCAAAGACAAAGGGGAGCGTGGATGATCTTGTGTCGGTCACCCCCAATGTTCATGGGAATATAGGAATCGGGCACACGCGGTGGGCGACGCACGGAAGACCAACGTCCGCGAATGCGCACCCGCACTGCGACGACGCCCGCGGAATTGCTGTCGTTCACAACGGGATAATCGAGAACTATACTGAGATAAAAGAGCGATTGATCGGCAGGGGATACGAATTCAGATCAGAGACCGACACAGAGGTGCTCCCGCATCTCTTCGGTGAGCACTATTGTGGCGATCTCGAAGCGTCGGTGCGAGAGGCGCTGTCTGATGTTCGCGGATCGTACGCGCTGGCTGCGATATGCGAAAGCGAGCCAGACAAGATCGTTGTTGCACGGAAGGGCAGTCCGCTCGTTCTCGGAGTTTGCGGCAGCGACTTCTTTGTGGCGTCCGATGTCGCAGGAATCCTGAAGTACACAAGAGATGTGATCTTCGTTGAGGACGGAGAGATCGGGGTCATCACAGGTGACGGAATCAGGCTTACGACCCTCGACGGGACGCCTGTTGAGAGGGACGTCGAGACGATGGACCTGGACCCGGAAGCGGCAGAGATGAGCGGGTATGAGCATTTCATGCTAAAAGAGATCTTTGAGCAGCCCGCAGTCATCCGAGAGACGTTTTCGGGAAGGGTGTCGTCTGGCGGAATTGATCTTGATCTCGGTATGGATCTCAGGGATGTGGAGCGAATCGTTGTTCTTGCGTGCGGAACCTCGCACAACGCGGGACTCTTCGGAAGGTATGCGATCGAGCGGTTTTCAAAGATCCCTGTCGTTGTGGAGGTAGCGTCCGAATTCAGGTACATGAACCCAATAATTGACGATCGCGACCTTGTGGTTGCGATCACGCAGTCGGGCGAGACCGCTGACACCCTCGCAGCGATGAGAGAGGCAGGGTCAAGAGGGTGCAAGAAACTCGGAATCGTAAACGTTCTCGGGAGCGGCATGACAAGGGAGTGCGAATGTCTCTTCACAAGAGCGGGACCTGAAATCGGGGTCGCCGCAACGAAGTCGTTCACATCGCAGCTTGCAGTCCTGCTTCTTCTTTCTGTCGCGCTCGGAAGCGACAGGAAGGTTCTCTCGACCGCATCCGTAAACGAGTTCGTCTACGAACTCAGGCAGCTTGGCGGAAACATCCAGCGTGTGTTAAACGATGCGCCCGCAATCAAGGAGTGCGCGGCACTCTTTACAGACGCCGACCGATTCCTGTTCATGGGCAGGGGCGCAAACTACCCGATCGCTCTTGAGGGCGCGCTCAAATTAAAAGAGATCTCGTACGTGCCGGCAGAGGGGTTTCCCGCTGGCGAACTGAAGCACGGTCCGCTCGCCCTGATATCCGAGGGCGTTCCTGTGATTGCGATAGCAACCAGGGACACGGTTTATGATAAGCTGCTCGGAAACATAAAAGAGGTTGAGGCAAGAGGTGCAACTGTTGTCGGTATCGCAAGCGAGGGAGACACCGAGATTACGAAGTACGTGAATTATGTGCTCCGCATTCCTGACACGAACCCGCTCATCGCACCGATCCTCTCATCGGTCGTGCTTCAGCTCTTTGCGTACTACGTTGCGTACCACAGGGGCTGCGAGATCGACAAGCCCAGGAATCTCGCAAAGAGTGTTACTGTGGAGTGAGGGCAAAAATAGCTCTTCCTATAACGGGATCGGTAATTCTTTTCTTTTTGGCTTCTTCTGGCGGTATGGCGACTGCAAAGACCTGCGACCTAATCCCGATCCTTACATTCCTGCTTTGCCCCGGTATGTACTGCGATCCCGTGCTCTCTGCAGAACCGGCTCAGCATCCGGTAGAAGACCTCGTGCTCTTTTGCCGTGACAACAGCGTTCCTGTGCGCGATCATCAGGATATCAGGATAACTCCCGCGAAGGATCGTCTCCGCACGTATGATGTCTGCGATGCGGTCGATCGCATCCGTGTCACTCGCACACCAGATCGGAAACTCGATCCGGCTCGGAAGGTCGCCCATTCGCATGTAAAAGAAAGCGATGCTGTCCCGATACTCCATGTACGTGTCGAGCACCGACGGACTGTCGGTTCCGCGACGGTCGTCCCGGTTACAGATGAACGCCTTCGTCCGGTCGCCCCAATTCAACCGGTCTGCGAAGAGGACCGGATCAAAGAGTTTTTTTGTCGCTTTCAGCCCGTAGAGGTGGCGCATCATGGTTATGACGTCCCGCTGCACGCTCACGTCCACATACCCGATTATCGGGTTTTTCGTCTCTTTTGATGCGCCGAGCAATTTCATCATGGCGTCGAGATAAATCTCTTTTAGGTTCTTGCGCAGCGTATTGATGTGCGGAGGCACCAGCGTTCCGTCGAGCAGCAGGTAGATCGAATCGTTCGTGCACATCAGGTCGATCAGGGCGTCGCATTCGAGAGCGAAGCGTCTGGCATCGACAAACTCCTTTCCGTACGCATACACTCCCGCGTCCGCGAACTCGTCCGGGGTGATCAGGCTTGCGCTCGTCTCATGGGCGTACTCGCGGTCTGTCGTGTGCCTGTTGTATACGCTTCCGACCTGAACAGCTGCGATCGGGAGACCGTAGTTCTTATCAGGATAAATCTGGCTGCCGTCTGCTGATCCGACGGCAACACCGGAAAGAACGCAGTCCACCCAACTGATCGCGTCCTCCCGGTTCTTCCATGCTGCGGCGGGATGGAACCTTCTGATGGTTCTTCCGGGCTCAAAAAGCTTTGCGCCGCTGTACTGCGGAAGAATGCTGTTCATGGACGTGTCCGCACGATCCAGATCGGGCAGCGCATTTCCGTACTCAGTGAGTTCGCCTGATGTCTCGCGTTCGTAGTTTATGATCGCGGATTTCCGGTCTTCGAACTCGTTTGAGAGGTCATGGAGGTTGAGCATGGGAATGATTCATTCGGGCACCTGCTTAAATTTATGTTGCGGCTGCCGATTGCGTCCGCATCTCCGGTAAGAATCGCGGTAGAGGTCGTCGAATGATCGCCAGGAACCGCCCCGCCGGAACCGGCGCCACCGACAGGCTTAAAAAGACACACCACCGCCTATTTTAGCATGGGACGAACCGAAGCTGTTGCGATGCTGTTAATTCTTCTGATCGCCGCTTCCGGATGTGTAACCAGTGGGAAGACCGTGATAAAGTCAAAAGTACTGATCACGGAATATGAGGAGGGCGTTCCTGAGATTGTGAGCATCGACGTCTCCACCGAGACTGTTAGCGCACTGCGGAAGTACCAGGAGTCCTCGATGTGTATTCCTGGCGTTTATATGAAATGTATCCAGAGTACAGGCGGCATAGGTGGGTACCAGATCGATTACTGGAGGTCTGTTGAGTATACGGGTGCAGGCGAGTACGAGATACTCTCCGAACTCAAGAAGATGCCTGAGAAAGGAGATCGCATCGATGTGACCATCACAATCGAGGATGTGGACGAAACTGGCAGCCTGATAAAGTCCCCACCAAGAAAGACGAAACAGTTCCGAGGGGATGTTGACTTTTGAGCGATTTTGAGGGTGCCGGGGCAGTATCGACGGCGCATCAAGGCACACCGGTAACCGTACCAGCGACAGAGAGAATGCCCTTCCGATGTTGCAAGTAGGGCATCACGCCAGTGGGCGGAGCGGCTGCGTGCAATACCTTTACGAACCCAAACCTACTATGGTATAGCATGGAGAACGAAGAGCGGATTCGGGTGCTGGACGGACTCGAAGCGGTGCGATCCCTGCCCGGGATGTACATCGGGAGCACCGGACCTGTCGGGCTGCACCATCTCGTGAACGAGGTCGTCGATAACAGCATCGATGAGGCGATGGCAGGGCACTGTACCGAAATTGCGGTAACATTGAACCGGGACGGCTCTGTCACGGTATCTGACGACGGCAGGGGGATTCCGGTGTACATAATCGAGGATTACGGCAAGCCCGCTGTCGAGATCGTGATGACGGTGCTCCACGCCGGAGGAAAATTCGATAAAAGCACATACAAGGTCTCTGGTGGTCTGCACGGTGTTGGTGTCTCTGTCGTGAACGCACTATCTGAGTGGCTGCGCGTTGAGATCCACAAGAACGGAAGTGTCCACGTGCAGGAATACGTGCGGGGGGCTCCGAAGTACGATCTAAAAGTAATAGGAGAGACAGACCGCACAGGAACCGCGATCACGTTTAAGCCAGACCCCAGAATCTTCGAAGAGACCGAGTTCTCTTTTGACACGCTCTCGAAACGGCTCCGCGAACTCGCTTACCTCAACCACGGCGTGCGAATCACAATCAGGGACGAGCGGGGCGAGCCATACCCGGAAGCGGAGGATACGCACCAGTTTGACGGTGGAATCGTCTCGTTTGTTGAGTACCTGAACGAAAATAAAAGCACGCTTCACGATCCTGCATATTTCAAGAAACAGAAGGACGACACTGATATCGAGATTGCAATCCAGTACAACGAGGGATACTCGGATAACGTCCTCTCATTTGTGAACAGCATCAATACAAGGGAAGGCGGGACGCATCTGAGCGGCTTCAAGTCCGCGCTCACAAGGTCGATCAACAAGTATGCAAAAGAGAACAAACTTGTGAAGGAAGGCGGCGGGGAGATCAGCGGAAGGGACACGCTCGAGGGCCTGACCGCTGTAATCAGCGTGAGACTCGCGAGTCCGCAGTTTGAGGGTCAGACCAAGATGAAACTCGGGAATATCGAGGTGAAAGGACTTGTCCAGTCGCTTGTTGGCGAGGGACTCGATGAATTTCTCGAAGAGAACCCGAAAACAGCAAAGAAGGTAATAGACAAGATAATAGAGGCAGCCAAAGCGTGGTCTGCTGCAAAGAAAGCGCGGGAGCTCACAAGACGCAAAACCGCGCTCGAATCAGGGAGTCTCCCCGGAAAATTGGCTGACTGCTCTGAGCGGGATCCGGCAAAGAGCGAGATATATCTGGTTGAGGGCGACAGCGCGGGGGGTTGTTTTCACGGTGATACAGAGGTCGCTCTGGCGGATGGGCGTTCGTTGAGTTTCAAGGAAATTGTGAATGAGCAGTCAATGGGCAAGGATCACTTTTGCTACACCATCCGCCGCGGTGGGCAGGTAGGACTGGAGCGTATTCGGGATGCCCGGATGACTCGAGCAAACGCTGAAGTGGTTCGGGTAACACTTGATACCGGCGAGACTCTGATTTGCACACCAGACCACCGCTTCATGGTACGTGATGGCAGTTATAAACCGGCAGCCGCACTGACTCCGGATGACTCCCTCATGCCGCTGTATCGCAAGCTGTCGGATATCAACGAATCGGGGATTACGATTAACGAGTATGAAATGGTGTGGGATCCGCGTTCAGAGACATGGCTCTTCACACACGTGTTGGCTGACTGGTATAACCGCTGGCAGGGTGTTTATGCAGAGGCGGACGGGGATCACTGCCATCACATTGATTTTAACAAACACAATAACAATCCGACCAATATCCGGCGACTGCCCCGCGATGAGCATATGGCGCTGCACAGGGTGCATATCAACCAGACACTGCACACGCCAGAAGCGATCGAGAAGTGCCGCAAGATTCATCAGAGTGGGGAATTCCGCGCCATGATGAGCGAGCGCATGATGCAGCCGGAGACGCGACAGCTTCTTTCCGAACAAGCAAAAGCGCAGTGGGAGGATGATACATACAAGGATTACATGGTAGAAAGGTGGCGTGCGTTTTACGATGCAAACGGAGATTATCGCCGAGAGAATAATCAACGCCTGTACCAAGCGCAGCGTCGGTATTGGGGCGATGAGGACAACCGTCAAGCACAAGCAGAGCGCGTCCGCCAGTATTTTGCCGATCATCCAGATGTGCGGGAAGATTTTTCAGAACGCGCCAAGCAACAGTGGCAGGACAAAGATTTGCTGGAATGGCGGCGAGAAAAGACGCGGCAACAATGGACGCCTGAATTTCGGGCAAAGCGGCACGCCGCGCTGCACCGGACGTATTACGCCAAGACCATAGCGGCTTTGTTGCAATTCCAAACAGAGCAAAACGAACTGGACCTCGATTCATATTGCGCCCATCGCCTTGCCAAGCGAGATTCAACACTTTTGCGCTTTGACTCCTTTTGCCAGCGATACTTTGACGGGGACGCGATACGGGCGCGTGAAGCCGTTTTGAACCACAACCATCGGATCGTTTCGGTCGAGCGTGTGGATGAGCGTGTGGATGTTTACGATATCGAGGTTCCTGGCACACACAACTTTGCACTTTCCAGCGGCGTGTTCGTTCACAATAGTGCCAAGCAGGGGCGGGACCGGAAGTTCCAGGCGATTCTGCCGCTTCGGGGCAAGATCCTGAATGTCGAGAAGGCGAGGCTCCACAAGATCCTGCGCAACAACGAGATTCGGACGATGATAACAGCGTTTGGGACCGGGATCGGGGAGGAGTTTGATATTACGAAGGCGAGGTATCACCAGATATCGATTATGACGGATGCTGACGTTGACGGATCTCACATCAGAACGCTGCTTTTGACGTTCCTGTACCGCTACATGCCCGAATTGATCGAGGCGGGATACGTCTACATCGCGCAGCCGCCGCTCTATCAGGTCAAGAGGGGAAAGGTCAGGCGGTATGCGTTTTCAGACGAGGAGCTGGACGCGATACGGGCGGAGATCGGAAAAGACGGTATCACTGTGCAGCGGTACAAAGGTCTCGGCGAGATGAACCCGTCGCAGCTCTGGGAGACGACGATGGATCCTGAGACGCGGATGATGCTTCAGGTGACGATCGAAGACGCGATTGCGGCTGACAGGATGTTCACGATACTGATGGGGGATGCTGTCGAACCGCGGCGAGCGTTCATCGAGAAGCACGCGAGGGAAGTCGAGAATCTGGATGTGTAATGCTACCAGGATCGGGTGGGGGGGTGCGCGATATGTTTACGGTAAAAGCGATCCCCGCCGTCGGCGGGCGCGCTGTACCCGCTTGAGGTGTATGTTGTAGCAGGAGACGTCGATGGGCTTTCCGACGGCGTTTACCACTATCAGGCAGAAGAACATGCGCTCTCTAAGGTTCGCGATTGCGACCTGCGAAGGAACAATTTAAGCTCCCTTCTTCGCCAATCGTTTCGAGATATCTCGTAACTCTACGCTTTTTAATTACAAACCCTATCTGCTCATCCCTTTCCTTTTCTGAG
>JAGGRW010000147.1 GCA_021159385.1 Methanosarcinales archaeon | reverse complement strand
ATCATCACGAAAAATCATATATGCGTTGCGGTCGATCTTCGAGTATGGCGGTTTTACTGATCGGCACAGGGAATTCCGGAAGCGCACTCCTGAATTCCGTCTCTGAACGTGGGGCGAAAAAGAACCCAAAAATAGCGATCAACCCGAAGGTAGCGCCGAAACAGCTCCGAAAGAAGGATCAGTACACGCTGACCGACAAAGGGTTCTTCCGATCGGGTAGTGACATTGCAGGAAGGCAGGAGTTCAAAGACGCAGCAGAGTCGGCGTCCGTCATGGACTCGTACGACGCTGTCCTGCTCGAACTCTTGAACGACAAGATCGAAGGCGTTGACGCCGCAATCATCTTTCTCGGTCTCGGTGGCGCAACCGGCAGCGGAATCGCGACGATCGTTGCGCGCGCACTGAACGATCTCGGCATTCCGATCCTGATAACTGGTGTGCTGCCGGCTCCGGGCGGGGCGGATATGTCCGCCCAGTACCGGAATGCGAGTTACACAATCGATAAGCTCAAAAAATATACTGATGCATTTATTTTAATTGACAACAAGCGCATCGCGTACGCCGACAACATCGAAAGCACCTACCCGCAGTACAACCAGTACGCTGCCGCGGTCGTATCAGACATCCTCTCCGGCTCCGACCAGAAGACGTCCACAGCGTCAAGCATCAGCGTACGAGACGTCATCGCATCCCTATCCCTTCGAGGGGGCGGTTTTTCCGTCTTCGGTCGTGCAAGCATCCTCTCAAAGGACCTGCTCCACTATTTCGTACCGGTAGGCGGACACAACGCGATCGATGTCGCGACCTTGGTCGGTGTTGCGGTCGAGAAGCTCTCAATGGACGTAGACACGAGAGCCGCCCGGAAGAGTACAGCACTCTTGAGGGTCCCGTCGTGGTACATGAAGAAGGAGAATGCGATCGATACCGGGTCGATAGAGCGATTCCAGCAGGAAAATTCGTCGGACGGCAGCCGTCTCGGAATTTCGCTCACAAAGAGGAGCCTTGTCACGCTGACGCTCATCTTCACATTCGCATGCTCTGACCTGCCACGACTGCGTGAGATCGAAGATGAGATGCCCTGATCCGGTAAGGTGGAATGCCGCGGCATATTTACGGAGGAAAAGAGCATAAGGAATATAGAATTCCACGACCGTGAAAAGGAGACAAAAGAGATCCGGGCGATACTGGACAGCCGACCGACTTTGATCACATTCATCTACGGACCGATAAATAGTGGAAAGACGGAACTGATCAACCACGTGATAGAAGAGCTGCCCGGGGAATATGTCGTCTTCTACATAAACTTGAGGACTAAATTCCTGGCGAGTTATGATAATTTCATCGAGTCATTGTTCGAGATGGAGATTGCGACTGAGGGGGCATCGAGGAAGAGAAAGGAGACGCTTGCTGAGCTGGTTTCGTCTGTCACGAAGGTTGCAGGGATACCGATAAACAAGGAGTTTCTGGATTATGTTTTCAAGGACAATAAGCCGAAGAACGCGTTTTCGTACATAATAAAACTCTTTCTAGAGGTGAGGGCGGCAGGGAAGCAACCGGTGTTGGTTCTGGACGAATTACAGAAGATAGGGGACGTGAAAGTGAATGGTTTTTCATTTATGAACTCTTCAACTTTTTCGTAGACCTGACAAAGGAAAAGCATCTGGCGCATGTCTTCGTGGCGACTTCGGATTCGCTCTTCCTCGAACATGTTTACAATGAGGCGATGCTACATGGGCGGTGCAGGTATCTGCTGGTGGATGATTTTGATGATGCCACAACCGCCGCGTTTCTGAGAGAGTATGGTTTTACTGAAGAGGAGAAGGCGTTGGCATGGAGATACTGCGGCGGAAAGCCTGTGTGTCTGATGGAGTTGATTCGTATCGATGAAAAGGAGGGATTCGCAAAGAAGATGCTTACTACGAGAGTGAACCAGTTGAAGGATCTGCTTGACTATCTGGATTATACCAAGCCGAGAGTAACGATTGGAGCGAGTGGATATCTGGTTGAAAATGAAGATGTTGTCAATATCCTCAGAAGGTTTGTAGACGCGGAACGTATCGACGATGAGGGATTGAACAGACCTGCAAAGCATTTCCTGATCAAAGATAACATCTTGTTCCTCGATCCGGAGAGTGGAATCATCGAGCCGCAATCGAGACTGAACCTGCTTGCGATACGAGAGGTGATTGCGAACGGATAAGATGAAAACGGTTGCAGGCATCACCTGTCATGAACATACCTTTAAATGAGCAGAAGTCTCACATAACTGCATGGAACGAAAAGCGTGCATCATCTGTCACGGCGAACTGGATTCGACGCATTATGCAGGTTACGACATCTGCACCGAGTGTTTCGATCTGATGGAGGATTTGATGAGCGAATATTTCCTCAAAACGATCATGCACAAGGGAACCGGTGTTGGCGGGCTCTATTCAAAATATTTGACAGACAGTATAGAATATGTAACGGATTATAAACGGATTCGAGAAAAATCGGAGAGGCATTTGAGGATGGTCAAAGAGCGGCTGGATGCTGCGATTGCAGATGAAGGCAAATCCGGGCCCAGGCAGCGGTATCTCGAACGCATGTTGTCGGTTCTGGAATGGCTGCGGGACAATCCGACATTTTACAATTATTATTTCAAGGAATATTATTCGTGCCCGACCTGCGGGGCGTCGATCTTCGAGCACTTTGACAAGCAGATGGTTGGCGACTGGCTTATTGTCACCTGCTCGAAATGCGACACCGTCATCAAGAAGTACTTCCTGCCAAGGCAAGTATGATTGATGAGGTATATAATTTTAATTTAAATTACGTCGTAGAGACGATCAAGGAATCCCGTGCTCAGACTGTAGGGCTCCAGTTTCCGGACGGTTTCAAGCGGAAAGCAATTGGGATAGCGGAGGAGATCGAGAAGCGGACCGACACAAGAGTTCTCATATCTGCAAATCCATGCTTCGGCGCGTGTGATGTCGATACATGGCTCTCCGGGGCTGTGGACATTCTGTTTCACTTCGGACATGCGGAGATTCCGGAGATCGGGGCGCATGTGCCAAACACAATCTTCATCGAGGCAGAATCCCGGATCGATCCCGTCCCTGTGGTGGAAAAGGCGGTTTTCGAGATTGAGGCTGGTGTGGCTGCGACTGCGACTGCAACCGCATCTGCGGCAGCCGGATCGTTCGTGTGCTCTGTCGGACTCGTCTCAACGGTTCAGTTCGTGCATACGCTCCCTCGTGTGCAGCGGTATCTTGCGGAGCATGGCATACGCGGAGTAATCAAGAGCGGCGACTCCCGCATCGCCCATCCCGGACTTGTTCTCGGATGCAACTTCTCTGCTGTTCCCGACTGCGACCTGCACCTCTACATCGGAACAGGCGACTTTCACGCACTCGGTGTGGCGATTGCGACCAAAAAGCAGGTCATAATTGCGGATCCGGTTATGTGCGAGGTACGGAGACCGGATGTCGATAAGGTGCTGCGCCAGCGCTGCGCTGCAATCGAGCGGTCGCTTGGTGCGCAGTCGTTTGGTATCCTTGTGTCCACGAGACCAGGGCAGTGCAGAAAGGAGCTTGCGTTTGACCTGCGCGAGACTGGGCTGGCGCACGGGCTGGACGCACACATCCTGATCGCAGATATGGTCACACCGGAGGTGCTCCTGCCGTTTTCTGTCGATTTCTTTGTGAATACGGCATGCCCGCGGATTGCAATCGACGATGCGATGCGATATCCTGTTCCGATGCTGACGCCGGCTGAGTTTGCGGTCGCGATCGGGGAGATGAAGTGGGAGGATCTGGTGTTTGATGAGATCACGTAGCCCGCGTACCGGCACACCATAGAAAGAGATTGCGAGATTAGGTGGGACGAAATGATGTATGAGCGATCATGCCAGCCACAGATCGAGATGTGTCACAGTACATCTTACGTCTCACGCGATTTTTCGACACTCAAATCTCCGGAAGTGTAAACGATGTGTTTTTAGCCTTTCCGGATTTAAGCACTTGCAGAACCACGCATCCATACCTTGATATGCCATTCCGTTGCAGAGACAATCGATGGCAGAAAGCGACAGCACGCTAACAGACCGGCAGATGCATGTGCTGAGGTTGCGGAATGATGGTCACTCACAGGAGGAGATCGCCCTTAAATTCGGCACAACGAAGCAGAACATCTCTGCCATCGAAAAAATGGCACGAAAGAATATAGAGCGAGCCGAAAACACCATAAAATTCATAAAAACGCTTGAAGCCCCGGTCTGGTTCGATGTGGCAGAAGGCACGCGTCTCGAGGATATAGTAGGGATGGTCTACTCAAACGCAGATACTGTGGGCAGGGGCGTGCATGTGCAGTACGACGGTATTGCGCTCGCGTCGAGAATTCGGGATCTCGCGAAGAGTCGGATACGGCACAGGGTGGCGATAGTTGATATAGGGATCGGGATAACCATGTCCGGGGACATTCTGGTGCGATAGGGCGGTACAAGCATCCATTCACACCGCCACGAATCGGCGGCAGGATAAATGGGCAGGTGGTCGAGTGAGGGTGATATTGTTCCAAAGCCACGGATATGGGATGCTTTAAGTATGCTTGGCGCGATCAATGTACGCTCCTCATGTTAGAGGGGCGTGGATGACAATAACGACCACAATGGGAGGCTACAATGAAGAGGACGATAATAATGCTTGTTGTATTGGTCTTTGCGGCGTTCTCCGGATGCGTGGACAATACCGTGCCGAAGACGCCTGAAGATCAGGAGAATGTGATGACCCATCTCAGTATCGGATACCAGCCAAGCACACATCAGGTCGCAGAGATGGTTGCGATGGACAAGGGCTGGTGGAAGGACGATCTCGCCCCATTCGGGATAACAGAGGTCTCCGAGCATCAGTTTCCATCAGGTCCGCCTGAGATGCAGTCCATGATGGCTGGCGATCTCGATATTGCGTATGTTGGTACTGCGCCGCCGATAACAGCGATCGCGCGGGGGCTCGATGCCAGGATCGTTGCTGCGGTTCAGACGCAGGGGTCTGATCTCGTGCTCACACCTGATCTTGCGGACAACTACACATCGCCGTCCGACCTCACCGGACTTAAGATCGCAACGTTTCCGCCGGGATCGATTCAGGACACTGTTTTTAAGAAGTTCCTGATGGATAACGACGTCAGTATCGCGGATGTTGAGATCCTGCCGATGGGTCCGGGCGACGCGATGACTGCGATAACAGCAGGAGCGGTGGACGGAATTTTCCTGCCACATCCCGGTCCCGCGATAATCGAACTCGATGGCAACGGCGCAATCGTCGCCCATTCCGGTGAGATGTGGCAAAATCATGCGTGCTGCTGTCTGGTTGTGAGCGGTGATCTGATCGAGAACCATCCCGAGATGGTTGAGGAGATCATCCGCATCCACATCAAGGCGACCGATTACGTCAATGCGAACCAGAACGAATCTGCCCGGATATTTGCAGATAAGATCGGGTACGACTTTGATCAGGTCGAATATTCCTTTGAAACATGGGATGGCAAATGGATCACCGACCCACACACAATACTAAACGACGCCATTGAATTTGCAAAGGTGGACTACGACCTCGAGTACATCGACAGGGTGCTGACCGCGGAGGATCTCTTCGATACGAGTTTCTACGACAAGGTGACAGGGGAGTGACATCCCCTTTTGTTTTTATTTTTCAGTTTTATTTTCATGTCAGCCATACTGATCGCGGGAACTCACAGCGGCGTCGGCAAGACCACGGTCGCAATGGCGCTTCTGGCTGCGTTTGCATGCGCACGCAAATTGGCGGTTGCGCCTTTTAAGGTCGGACCCGATTACATCGACACGAGCCACCACACAGCGATATGCGGACGCCCGTCCAGAAATCTGGACACGTTCATGATGGGCGAGGACGGCGTCCGGCAGACTTTTGCATCCGCGTCCGCAGGTTCCGAGATCGGGGTGATCGAGGGCGTGATGGGACTCTACGACGGCATGGGTGAGGGCGATACAGCGTCCTCCGCACACGTCGCACGGGTGCTTGATGTCCCTGTGATTCTCGTAATCGATGTTAAGGGCATGTCCAGAAGCGCTGCCGCGCTCATAAAAGGCTACTGCGACTTCGATTCACGGATAAACGTCGCAGGAGTAATCCTGAACAGGGTAGGGAGCTCCAGACACGGCGATATGATCAGAACCGCGATCCGGGACGAGCTTGCGATCCCTGTTCTTGGCGAGATACCGAAATCGACGCAGATCGAACTTCCGTCGAGGCATCTCGGGCTGTACATGGCTCACGAGGGCTATCGGATGGATTATGTGCCGCAGCTCTCCGAACTTGCAGAGAATCACATCGATCTGTCAGCGATACTTGATATCGCGCAGCAGACCGGTGATCGGGCGGCGGGCGGGGATGTGGCTGCGGAACCGGGCGGAACCGGGGAAGGGTGTGCGGGCGCAGGCAGGCACGATGTCACGATCGGAGTCGCCCGCGATCCCGCGTTCTGTTTTTACTACGCTGACCTGATCGACTCACTGAAACGTCATGCGAATGTCGTCTTCTGGAGCCCGCTTGCTGACGATCTGCCCGACGTAGACGGACTCTACTTCGGAGGCGGATACCCGGAGCTGTACATGCAGGAGCTCTCGTCACGTACCCGCACCAGAAACCAGATCAAGGACGCAGCAGCAGAAGGGATTCCGATCTACGGCGAGTGCGGAGGCATGATCTACCTCTGCGAGTCCCTGATTGACCTTGAGGGCGCGGCATATCCGATGGCTGGCGTTCTTCCGGCGGAGACCGAGATGACCTCGCGGTTGCAGGCTCTTGGGTATACCGACGCGAGCGTATCAAGTAACCCGATCGTGGGTGCAGGGGTCTTGCGTGGACACGAGTTCCATTATTCGGTTACGAATTGCGATTCCGATGCCAGATTTGCATACCGGATGAACCGTGGAAAGGGGATCAGGGATGGGCTGGACGGAATCGTTGAGTACGAAACGCTCGGAAGTTACATGCATGCGCCACCGAGTCTCGATGTGACGCGGTTTGTTGAGTCGTGCAGAAGATGATGCGGCGGCGGGGATTTCTCGAGGCTGGTGGCGGATTGGCAGCAGCCCTGACGCGAGGGAAAGGTTTATGTAGAGGAGATATATGGATGTGAGTATGGATTTGTTACGTCAGGAGGTTTGACAGGGGTGTGAAGCTTGTGGTGCTTTTTATGGCTGGCGATGCGGGCGCGGCAGAGACAATTAGAGTGCGGGGCGAGATTGCAGAATCGGCAACTGTGCAACCAACCCCCGCAAAATGGGATGCTATCAATTCTTGCTATGCAACTCATACGGACCCATACAATCGAGGACATCTTACTTGAGAATGAGGTGATTTGAATGAGAAAAATTATATTACTATTTACGGTATTTGTTATACTCATGCAGACTGCGCAGGCAGGTCTTGCAGTGACTGACGGTCTCTGCGATGTCACGCTGGATGCACGATACGGGGATGTGAGTACGGTAGAGAAGATTGTGACGCTTGAACTGAAAAATACGGGGAACGCGAGCATAACAGTGGGCGAGCCATGTTTTAATGAGTCGAGTTTTGACATATCACACGGAATTACGCCGAACGTACTTGATACGTACCCATTCTCCATCCCTGCCGGCGCATCGAAAGAAGTACGGATCGGGGTGCATGTTGCCGGAACCGTCAGTGAAGGAATCCACATCATGACGGTATACTTTGATGATATCGCTACTACTATCGACGTTGATGTCCACCGTCTGATCCCGGCACATCTCGTACGGCTTCGAAACATCGATGCAGGCACAGTTGTATTTGACAATCCGGGAAAAAAGACTCCGGATGTCAATTTTCAGATCGTAAATAATGGTGATACTGAAATGATCGTGAAAAGTGTTGCCACTTATGGCACTCCTGACATCGGGATGACATTCAGCGTCGACCATCCATCCCGAATTGCAGGTCAAAGTACCGAGACTGCCACACTGACGATCACTATCCCGGCATCAGCACCAGAAGGCAAGCATCAGGGCAAACTGCGCATTGATTGCGGAAAAGCGGGATCGCAGACAATTACGGTAACGCTGTATGTCAAACACGCTATCAAGGTGGTGGGCGAGGTTGATATCCGCGGCGAAGTCGTGGACGCAGCATCTCAGATCGCCCCATTCACATGGACGGCTCAGAATTTTGCCAGTCTCTATTACGATGTCGATCGTAATTTAATGTCTGATTCACTCACAACAACCGTTGCGCTACCGAACACGATCGAGAGTGGCGATCTTGTGTATACTGCCTACAGGGTCGAATCAAGCTATATGAACCCGGAGATCGGCGAATACTTCGCGATCGGGTGGTTTGGGGAGAAATACATGGCAATCAACGGTAAGCCATACGTGGTATCGCCGATCATCCTTGAGATGGGCGAATACGACACAAAGGTGCTTGCTACTGACGAGGAATGGAATCTTGGGAACGGGTACTCCCTGACTGCGACGCAGATCGATATCGATAGGAACGAGGTCTGGCTCTCGCTCAAGAAGGATGGTCTGGAGGTGTACTCTTCGGTCATCCGGCGATATGATCACGGAGATTGGTTTAAGAACCGTATGGAAATCAGCGGCTCTCATGGGGCATATACCCGAACGACAGAGGATATACAGACTGAGCGAACCTTCGTGTATCAGACGGACGTAGGCGCTGAGTCTAATGTGCCGGTCTTCAGCGTGTATGTGGATGCCATATTCCGCGGCACAACCACCAATATCGTGCAACTCAAATATGCAATACTGATCGACGACGATCCCGTCAGAGTAATTGACGATGAAATTGGCATGATGGAAGCAGAGACGATCACATCCGAGTCGGTCCGGCTTGAGAGTGCTAGGGACATCACTCTTTACCCGGATTCCGATTTCCGCATCGCTTTTGGTCTCTGGCTCCATGTTGCCGGCGATCTGGACCGGAATGGGGTGCGCAATTACAGGTATTATCCGTACGTCAGACACGTTTGTCCCGCTCCCGAACCCACTCCAACTCCAACTCCACCGCATCCACCTCCGCCACCTCCACCTCCGCCACCAACTCCGCTACCTGTAGATGAAATTAGCGTCCGCGGCGAGGTTGTGGAACTGACCGGTGCGCAGACCGGAGATATCGTATGGGGCGCAACCAATTTCGCTGCACTCTGGTACGATCTCGATCATGACCTCTCAACCGAAACGCTGATGATCGCATCCGGAACACTCTCGAAGTACGATCGGACGATCGAGGAAGATAGCCTGATCTACAACACATCGCTGGTTTATAAGGAGTACGAGCTCCATGAAAACGAGAACCTGACCGTCGAGAGCCGTCACCCCGATGGCGATACCGGGTACTATATCGAGGGCTGGATGGCGGATGAGTATGTGGCAATCGATGGCAGGGCTGATAAACTTGCAAAACTCCTTGTAGAGTTTGAGGATGACGACAAGAAAACTCTGGCAACTGGCGAGGAATGGGATCTCGGCGGCGGATTCAGTCTCACTGCACAACAGATCAACCTTGAAGGTGACAAGGTCTGGCTCACACTGAAGAAGAACGGCAAGGAGCTCGATAATGAAGTGGTATCAACCAACGGCACGCATCAGGATCGCGTATACACATACACAGCAGATATCGAAAATGAGGAAGATATTCCGGTATTCTCCTGCTACGTCGATGCTGTGTTCAGAGGAACCGACACCAACATTGTGCAGGTCATGTATGTCTTCCTGATCGATGATGATGTGTTGGAGATCGATCTCGGTGATACCTACGGTGCTATGGAAGTTGTGACCGCAGGTCCCGACGAGGTCATTCTCATAAACGATGAGTCCACCCTCGATCTCGATTGTGATACCACCGAACACATCATGGGCGATATGTACTTCAAGACGGCGAACGACGAGAGCGCGATCAGGTTCTATCCGATGGTTGAGTACACCATCGGCAGTGTCGGAATACCAGAGGTTGAGGGTTATTATATATTTGATAACAAATTGCAGGTTAACGAGGGGATTAAAATCGAAGACGACATCAGAATCGAGGTTGTTGAGGTGAAGAGATTTCCACTCGGATGTGCAAAGTTCCGCATAACAAGCTACCAGAAGCCGGAAAGGACGATTGCAGTATTTACGGGGGATGGTCCACAGGCTAATAGATATGAGACCTACAGTGGCATACCCATCTACCTCGAAGTGCTCTCAGTATGCAGTGATTCGATACGCTTCAGGGTCACCGGACCAGCGAACTGGAGAGTCACAGACTACTACACGGTTGAAGAAGGTAGTGGACTCGTTGAAATCCGCGGCGATATAGTGGAATTGACCGGTACGCAGACCGAAGATATCGTGTGGGATGCCCGCAACTTCGATATGTTCTGGTATGATCTGGATGACGATTTGATGACCGAGACGATGAGGATTGGATCTGGTACACTATCGGCATCTGATCGAAGAATCGAAGAGGGTGAGATCTCGTATGTGACTACAGCAGCCGATGTCGGATTTGAATACGATGATTGGGGCAAGTACAAAGTGATTGGTTTCATGGCAGAGAAGTACTTTGCAGGATATGGTAGTGGTACTGAGGATGAGATCACTGGAAGTGGCACCATCAGCCTCGTTTCAAAGGATATGCTCAGCAAGGTTCTGGTCGATGAAGACGAGAAACAGATGATTTCCACAGGTGCATCGCTCGACCTCAAGGAAGGATATGAATTAAGAATCCTGCAACTCGATATCGATGGAAATAAAGCACAACTCGAACTGCTTCGGGATGGGGAAACCATTGACAATGAGACTGTGAATGCACCAGACACGTATGTGTACCGAAAGGATCTTGGAGAACTGGATGATGTACCGATCATTGCGGTCCACCTCGATAGTATCTTCGCCGGCACAGAGGCGGATATGGCTACAATCGAGGGCATCTTCCAGATATCAGAGGAGTATGTATCTGTGGAAGCAGGCGATAGATACGGCGAGATGGAAATCAGATCTTCTTCAGGTTACACGATCACGATGAAGAACCGTGATGACATCGCTCTCAAAGAGGGCGAAGTAATTGACCTCATGGGGGACATCAAAGTCCTCGTTGCTGACAGCAGCACCCTGCGATTTACATTATACAGCACGATCACGGAACCGGGCACTTACGAGGTTCGCGGGACGATACACGACACCACAGAAACCCCGACATGGGATTTTACGAACTTCGAGGGATTCTATTATGATATCGATGACGATCTCGGCACAGAAAAATTGAAGGTCAAAGATAGTGGTGCCACAATCCACGATGGCAACCTCGTCTACGAGACGACCGCACAGTTGGTTGATTTTGATCTCAGCAGATGGGGGTCGTACAGGGTGATCGGCTTCATGACAGAGAAGTATTTTGCAGGATATGATGGGGCTGTGACCGATGATGAGATAACCAACGAGGATATCAGCCTCATCTCAAAGAACATGCTGAGCAAGGTTCTGATCGATGAGGAGGAGGATCGTATGATCTCCACAGGCACATCGCTCGACCTCAAGGAAGGATATGAATTAAGAATCCTGCAACTCGACGTCGATGGAAATAAAGCACAACTCGAACTGCTTCGGAATGGAGAATGTGTTGATACCGGGGTCATCGATGCGCCGGATACATTCAGGTACAGAAAGGATCTCGGAAAACTGGATGACGTCCCACTCATCGCGGTCCACGTCAGCAACGTGTTCACTGGCACCGAGGCTGATATGGCCACAATCGATGGCATATTCCAGATATCAGAGGATTATGCATCTGTGAACACCGGCGATAGATACGGTGAGATGGAGATCACATCCATCTCAGGCGATCGAATCACAATGAAGAACCGCGATGACGTCTCGCTTGAGGGTGGCGAGGTTACCATGCTCACGGGCGATATCGGCTTCAGGGTTTCAGAAGATGAAGATCGATACTACCTGTTCGCCAGACAAACGATCTCTGGCGGATCAGGTGGCGGAGGTAGCGGCACATACCCGCCGTGCTGGGGTACCATCCCAGCCGCAGACGCCGATCGCGACGGCGTGCCCGATGTCTGGGACGCGGACAACAGCACGCTGCCGGGCTACCGGACCGATTCGGACGGCAGTGGGCAGATGTGGGGCGACATGAACGGAGATGGCGTGCTCACATCGGTGGACGCGCTCATGATCCTGCAGGCTGCTGCCGACGGGATCTGCCTGTAGCCAGAGTGGTTGCGCCATCGTCAAATGCGACCGCTCGATCCACGAACCAATGCGGCTCACGATCATTGCATACTCCTATTGCCGCCCGGAAGCACTGGCTTCCTCTTCCTGATGCGCCAGACCGGGCTTGACGCGAGCGGCAATCTGTGTCTTCGCATACGAGCAAGCTTGGGGCTGCGGTGTGCATCCGGGGTCGCAGAAATGCGTTTGTGGCGAGGTGGCTGAGAATCGACGATATATAAATTCAAGTACCAAAATATGCTTTGAGAATCTCACGATTTTTCCGCGGCACGTCCGGTAGAGTGTTGATCACACTCAAAAACCCGAACGTCTTTTTCCATAAATCTCATCGTGGTGACCCAGATCAAGAAATCGAATAGTTTTCAATGGTTCATCAATTTCAAAGACCAGGACGTGAGACTTTCCAATGTGAACCCTTCTCAATACTTTTAGATCGTACCTCAGTGGCTTGTAATGGTATGGATTCTTGATTATAGCCCCCACCTTATCCCGTACGGCTTTAAACATCGCGTAATCCTTATTTTTAATTTTCTTTAACTTTTTCTACAACTTCGGTTTGATTTCGAATTTGTACTGCATTGCATCACTCGAAATACCTATCAAATTCCTCGATGGAATTAAGAACCTTGCCCCGCTCCTTTTTTATCGTCTTCAACTCCTCCAAATAATCATCTTTGACTTCATAGAATATATCGATGTAGATATCAATGAGTGTTTCGAGCATCTTTTCGATCCCATCCACTTTCCATTTGAGATTGTCCATATCCATGAGGAGGGGGTGCATCACGTTTTTCTCTTCAATTTCCATTTAAACACCAGAATTGACTTTCGGGTCTTTCGTCTAAAGCTTTTCGCCAACTCCACTTGCGTTTCATCCTATCATGCCCCGGCATATCCGTAGCAGTTCTCCACGGGATTGCTCGTTCCTGATGCCAGTCCCCAGCTCATGGAACGTGTGAGTATTCCGGAGTCAAGAAGAATTGTTCTCACAGTCAACGAACCAGCGCGGCTTATGATCATTGCATACCGCTATGCCTCCCGAGAGCGCTGGCTTCCTCTTCCCGTCAAGTTGGCGCCCCGCTGACCGTATTAGTTATATACTAGAAATTCATATACTTGGTATGGAATTCGGGATAAAATCAGATATTGCGTTACTGCAACCATCCATCCCCTCAAACGCAGTCGTCCCGAATTCCTTGACTATTACTGACCTACTGACCCGACTGGCTCTTGTGGAGTGATGATGTGCGCCCGTATGTATTTATAAACGCTGCTATGAGCACAGACGGGAAGATCTCAACGAACGCCCGAAGACAGGTGCGCATATCCGGGAACGCAGATTTCCAGCGTGTGGATAAACTGAAATGCGAAGCGGACGCTATCATGGTTGGAATCGGCACGATTCTCTCGGATGATCCGAGTTTGACTGTCAAATCAGAAGAGCTTCGGAAGAGGCGGTTGGATTCAGGAAGGGATGAGAACCCGATCAGGATCGTTGCTGACAGTCTCGCACAGACGCCGGTCGATTCCGACATTATCAGGAAGGGAGATGGCAGGCGGGTCATTCTCGTCTCCGAATCTGCGCCAATCGAACGTCTCGACGGGCTGCAAGCTTCGGGTGCTGAGATCATCGTTGCGGGCAGAGATAGGGTCGATCTCGGGGCTGCGCTGGAACGGCTCTACGGGGTGGGCGTTCGCAGACTGATGGTAGAAGGGGGCGGCAGACTGAACTGGAGTATGATACGTGAGGGGCTTGTGGACGAGATTCACGTATACATCGGAAACGTCATTTTCGGTGGAGATTCGTCGCCGACGCTTGCTGACGGCGCTGGTTTTTCCGATCGCAGCGATGCATGCGAACTTGAATTATTATCCATCGAGCAGATGGATGGTGGAGTTGTTTTGCGATGGCAGGTATTGTAGAGGCGATTGCGTGCGACTATGACAGAACGCTCACCGATGAGTCGCTTGTAATCTCAAAGAATGCGGTAGCGAGTTTGAGGAGTGCGAGGGGTGCAGGAATAAAGGTATTTATAGCATCAGGGAGACGGCTTCCGTTTCTTGCGGGCGTGAACGAAGAGTACGATTTCGTGGATGGCATAATAGCTGAGAACGGCGCAGTCATCTACAATCCGAACGACGGTACGGAGGTTCTGCTGGGCGATGGGCTGGATGAACTGAAGTCAGCGTTTCTGGATGCGCGTGAGGATTTTATCGAGGTCGAGCAGGTG
Source organism: Methanosarcinales archaeon (assembly GCA_021159385.1). GTDB lineage: Archaea > Halobacteriota > Methanosarcinia > Methanosarcinales > Methanogasteraceae > Methanogaster_C. Next base: position 2,558 of record JAGGRW010000147.1, on the reverse strand, counting down.
ATCGTTGCGACCACGATCGAGCACCTTGATTATGTTAAGGAAATCATCGAAAAGAACCAGCTCTCTGTAGATATCGAGCTCAACAGGAACGATGTGATGGTCATGCCAAAGGGTGTTAACAAAGGGAGCGGTGTCGTGAAAGCGGCTGAGATGTACGGGGTTAACCGTGAGAATCTCGCATGTGTCGGGGACGCCGAGAACGATCTCGGGATGTTTGCGGTCGCTGGAATCAAGGTTGCGGTTGCAAACGCTGTTGAGAACGTCAAGCGCGTTGCAGATGTTGTGTGCAGCGAGCCTTACGGCGACGGTGTTGCGGAGTTTGTGCGTAGTTTGCGCAGGGCGTAGAGCGTCAGTCGCGATGTCGTGACGTGAGATCTTCCACTTCCCGCTCAAGCGCCCGCATCGCGCGCTCAACTCGCCCACGCCGCCAAACGAGGGATGCACGATCCTCTTTTAGCTTCATCTCATTGATTGCGATCACCCGCGCTATGTCATCCGGGGCTGGACCGCCCCCTCCGCGGGCGCATACACTCGCCATCGGATCGAGTGCATCCGCGATCGCATCCTCGTTGAGACCGAGATCGCTCATCCTTGTCCCTGTAACCGATAGCCCGATCTCATCGATTGCAGCAAGCGACGGGGGTGCGCCGGTCTCTGCGAGGTCTCGTGCGAGCGCACCCACAATCTGGTGCGCAGTCCGAAACGAGATCGCACACGATCGCACCAGTGTGTCAGCAAGCTCGGTCGCCATCGCAAAACCGGCTGTCGCCTGCCGTGCGAAGGTATCCTCATGCACCGTCATCGTATCGATCATCCCCGCAGTCATGCGGACGCTTGCGAGTGTGTCCCGCACAGCGCGCGAGAGATGCGGGGTCGCGTCCTGCAAATCGCGGTTATAGCTCATCGGGAGGGCTTTTGTGATCGTGAGTATGCCAACCAGAGCAGCGATCACACTGCCGGTTTTCCCGCGTATCAGCTCCGCGACATCCGGATTCTTCTTCTGCGGCATGATCGACGATGTGGACGCGTACCGATCATCGACTGTGATGTAACTGAATTCGGAGGTTGACCAGAGTATAATCTCTGCGGCGATCCTGCTCAGATCGGTCATGAGATTGGCAAACGCAGCCGCTGACTCGATCAGAAAGTCGCGTGCGCTGACAGCGTCCATCGAGTTCTCGATGAGACCGTCAAACCCGAGAAGCTCACACGTCCGCGCCCTGTTCACAGGAAAACCTGTTCCCGCAAACGCAGCCGCGCCAAGCGGGCTCAGATTCGTGCGTGCGTACGCGCAGTCCAGCCTGTCAAAGTCCCGCGCAAGCGCGCCCGCGTATGCAAGCAGGTGGTGCGCAAGCGTCGTGGGCTGGGCATGTTGAGTGTGCGTGAATCCTGGCATCAATGTCATGGTGTGCTCTCTTGCGTGTGTTATCAGGACATGCCTGAGGTCAGCAAGCTCGCCCATCATCGCAAGCAGAGAGTCGCGCAGCCGTATGCGGATGCAGGTTGCAACCTCGTCGTTGCGACTGCGCCCGGTGTGCATCTGCCCGCCCGCGTCTTCGCCGATTCTGCCGATTAACTTCGACTCGATTGCGGCGTGGATGTCCTCCTCTGGCGGAAGCGATGAGATGCCCTCGTCCTGTATCAAACGAAGTGTGGAGAGTATGAGAGAAGAGGTTTCAGCCGCGATTATACCTTCTTCAGTAAGCATCACGAGATGCGCACGGTCCACATCGAGATCGGCATCAAATATCCACGTATCGGACTCAAGCGAAGATGTAAATCTCAAAACGTCGGCTGGTTGTGAGGAGAGACGTGCTTTGCGCAGAATATCACCCATGCGCCGGTCGGGAATCGAACCCGAGTTCGAGCGTTGGCAACGCCCGGTGATAACCGCTACACTACCGGCGCGCATGTAACATGTTATGGATGCCGTGACCCGGATTTGAACCGGGGACAACCGCGTCTTCAGCGCGGCGCTCTCCCGGGCTGAGCTATCACGGCGCAAGTAACAATTCCGGCGCATCTCATTTAAAGCCATCGGAGCACCGGAGACCGCCCGAAGCACTGCGGCACCGACGATTGAGATTGGGTTTGAGATGGGCCCGCTGCGATTCGAACGCAGGACCTCACGGTTTCCGAACGTGCAGCAAACGCCGCATATCTTATCAGCCGTGCGCTCCACCTGGCTAAGCTACGGGCCCAACAGATAAGATATGGTGAACCGTATCGTATTTTAATATATCGGGTGAGGGTGGAAGAGACTGGAAGAGGAAGCGGATTTCACCATACTGAAGGATGCGACCGGTGATTTCGATGTGGAAAAACTCAAAAGCGCAGTCCAGAGAACATTAGATCGCCTGATCATCGTCAGATGGGCGGAAGACAACCTGATAACAGATGATCCGAATATTCTTACCCGGAAACTCCGTGACTGGAAGACGACGCCTGCGTACAACTCCATCGTGGACCTGTTGTTTGCTGATCGTGCGCTCTTTGATAAATTCAACAATATTCACAACGGCAGGATATTTGAGCGCGTACCCATCCCTGCGCCCCTG